>NZ_JCBCBS010000203.1:0-2408 GCF_059864205.1 Pelovirga sp. | reverse complement strand
CGTCAACCCCGGCGCCAGCCTGTCACTGCAGAAACACCACCACCGCGCCGAGCATTGGATCGTCGTCAACGGCACAGCCCGCATCATCTGTGATGACAAGGTGCTGATCTTAAGCGAAAACCAGTCAACCTACATCCCCTTAGGCGCCGTCCACCGCTTAGAGAACCCCGGCAAAATCCCTTTAGAGATGATCGAAGTCCAATCAGGGAGTTATCTGGGGGAGGATGATATTGTGCGTTATGAGGATGATTATGGGCGGTAAGAAAGTGAACAGTAAGCCGTGAGCAGTAAGCAGTAAAATAAATCGTGAGCGGTGAGCCGTGAACCGTAAGCCGTGAAAATGAATCGTAAGCGGTGAGCGGTGAGCTAGAATCGTAAGCCGTAAGTTGTGAAGTGTGAAGTGTGAATACTCTTTGGAGGGGGGCTTGGGATGGAGAAGAAACAGTTTCAGGGTTTTGAAAATCTTGAGGTTTGGAAAACGTCATGTCAGTTATGTGTTGAAACTTATGCTGCTTTTCGAGGTCTGAAAGACTTCGGTTTTAAAGATCAGGTCTGCCGGGCTTCCGTTTCTATTCCCAGCAACATCGCTGAAGGGTATGAAAGAAACGGGCAAAAGGAATTCATTCGTTTTTTGAATATAGCAAAGGGTTCATGTGGTGAATTTAAAACACAGATCTATATTGCTCAGAAGATCGGATACTTGGAAAAAGAGGTCGCACAAAACCTCTTGATCATGGCGAGGAATATAGCAGCAATGCTCACCAAATTGATCAACTCAATGTTGAACCGTCAAAAAACTGAATAGGGTCGCTTGTGCTGCTCACTGTTCACCGCTTACCGCTCACAATGAAGGATTTTTATGAATTTGACAGCCTTTAAGGCCTACGACATCCGCGGTCGGATCCCGGACCAATTAAACGATGACATCGCCTACCGTATCGGCCGTGCCTACGCTGAACAGTTTAAACCGCTGTTGACGGTGGTCGGGCGGGATGTTCGTTTGTCGAGTGAATCACTGTGCCGGGCTCTGGCCCGGGGGCTGATGGCCGGCGGCAGCAACGTCGATGACCTTGGCCTGTGCGGCACTGAAGAGGTTTATCATGGCACCGTCTGCCGCGCTGCTGATGGCGGCATTATGGTCACCGCCAGCCATAACCCTATCGACTTTAACGGGATGAAGCTGGTGCGTCGCGATGCCGTGCCGGTCAGTGGTGACAGTGGTCTGGAGCGTCTGCGCATCCTGGCGCAAAACAATGATTTTGTTGCGACCAGGACGGTTGGAGGGCTCCAGCAGGTCAGTTGTCGTACACAGTATATCGACAAACTCCTGTCATTCGTTCAGCTCGACCAGATCAAGCCCCTCAAGGTGGTGGTCAATGCCGGTAACGGCTGCGCCGGTCCGGTGCTGGATCAGTTGGAAAATCATCTGCCGGTAGAGATGATCAAGATCTGTCATGAGCCGGACGGAACCTTCCCCTCGGGCATTCCCAACCCCCTGTTGCCGGAAAATCGCAGTATCACCAGCCATGCCGTGCGTGAACAGGGTGCTGACCTCGGCGTCGCCTGGGATGGGGATTTTGATCGCTGTTTCTTTTTTGATGAAAAAGGTGATTTCATTGAAGGCTATTACCTGGTTGGTCTACTGGCCACCGTATTGCTTGCTGCTCATCCGGGTGAAAAAATCATCCATGATCCACGCCTGACCTGGAACAGTATCGATCAGATCCGCGCCGCCGGCGGAATGCCGATCCAGAGCAAAACCGGCCACGCCTTTATCAAAGAACGGATGCGTCAGGAAAACGCCCTGTACGGTGGGGAGATGAGTGCCCATCATTATTTCCGTGATTTTTACTACGCCGACAGCGGCATGATCCCGTTCCTCATTATTCTCGAATTGCTCAGCACCACCGGAAAACCCCTGTCGGCCCTGGTTGAAGAACGCATCGCCCGCTACCCGGCCAGCGGCGAAATCAACCGCAGCGTCACCGATACCGCCACGGTGATCCAACAGATCCGTCAACACTATGAGCCACAAGCCATCGCCATAGACTTAACCGACGGCCTCAGCCTTGACATGGGCGCCTGGCGTTTCAACCTGCGTCAATCCAACACCGAACCCGTCATCCGCCTCAACGTCGAATCCCGCGGTGATATTAAGCTGATGGAGATGAAAACGGCCGAATTGTTGGAGAGGATTGAAGGGTAATAGGTAGTGGGGAGTGGGGAGTGGGGAGTGGGGAGTGGGGAGTGGGGAGTGGGGAGTGGGGAGTGGGAAGGAAAAGGTATGAAAAATATAGCGAATTTTCTGTTTGAAGTGGGGATGCTCAAGCGTACGCCGCGCACCGGCTTTCAGTTTCTTGGATCGGGCGCCCAGTCGGTGGCAGAGCACAGTTTTCGCACGGCGATGA
>NZ_JCBCBS010000202.1:0-4031 GCF_059864205.1 Pelovirga sp. | reverse complement strand
GATGTTATGGTGCGTCGCTTTTTGTCCCAGATGGGATTGACCGGTGATCCGGTCACGGTCGCAACCAGTTATCATAGGTACAGTCATTTCAAGCTTGAATCCCTGGTGTATCTGGTGGATTTAGCCGATAATTTACTGGTTGCGGAAACCCAAAACCAGTGGAAAACCCGAGAGGAACTGGAGCTGTTGGCGCTGCATGGCGCGCACAAGAAGGTGTTGGAAAAGGTTAGAAATGCCCCTCATGTGACTGCAGATCATAAACAATAAGGATAACAAGAATGTCATTACCCACAATTTTAACAACCGCCGCAGAAGTCGCGGATTTTGCCGTCGAGCTAGCCGGGCATGAAACCCTCGCCGTCGATCTCGAGGCTGACTCCATGCACAATTATCAGGAAAAGGTCTGCCTGCTGCAATTTACCACCCCCCAGCGCACCCTATTGATCGATCCGTTGGCGGTTAGCGATCTGGACCCACTCAAGCCGATGTTTGCCAACCCCGACCAGCGCAAGATTTTTCACGCTGCCGATTATGATATCCGCTCTTTGGGGCGTGACTTTGAGATTAGCGTCAGGGGTCTGTTCGATACCATGATCAGTTGCCAGTTCCTTGGCGAGGAGCGTTTTGGCCTGGCCGATGTGTTAAAAAAATATTATGGTGTGGAACTAAATAAACGTTTCCAGCGAGCTGACTGGTCGTTGCGACCCCTGTCAGACGACATGATCCGCTATGCCGCTGAAGATACCAGCCATCTGCATGATCTGGCCCGTTTACTTGAAGATAAGCTGGTGGAAAAGGGCAGATTGGCGTGGGTAAAAGAGGAATGTGAGCTGCTTGAGCAGGTACGCTTTTCTGCTCAGAACGGGCCCTTGTTTTTACGTTTCAAAGGTGCCGGTTCCCTTAAGCCGCGCCAGCTGGCGGCGCTGGAAAATATGCTGGTCTGGCGCGATGATGAAGCACGGCGCCGGAACACGCCCCACTACAAGGTGCTGGGCAACAAGCCGCTGCTCGAACTGGCGCGGTTGCTGCCCGAGGGGCGCAACCAGCTGGAAGGGATTGACGGCCTGCCGCCGCGTATGGCGGGGCGCTATGGAGGTACTATTCTACAGCAGATCGGTCACGCCCTGGAGCTGACCGAAGAGCGATTGCCAACCTATCCGCGTAGCGTCAGAAAAGAGGTTGATCCGGCGGTCGAAGGTCGCTTTAACGCCCTGAAAAAGTGGCGGACCAAAATCGCAGCAGAGTTACAGCTTGATCCCGGCGTATTGATCAATAATGCCCTGCTGGAAGAATTGGCGCTGCGTAACCCCCGCAGCATAGAAGATCCGGCTATTGCTGAACTGTTAAAACGCTGGCAGCAACAGGTGTTGGCGAAGGGGATTATCGCGACCTTGCAGCGGACTTAATCGCTGGGAAAGTAAAATGTGAACCGTGAGCCGTGAGCCGTGAGCCGTGAGCCGGTGGCCGCTATTTTTATGCCGTCGGTTTGGTCATGCCGGCCGGATCAAGCAGGCGATCAAGAACCTCCTCGTCAACCCCATCCTCCAGAGCCAGTTCACGCAATGTCCGCCCGGTTTTGTGTGCCTCTTTTGCCAGTTCGGCGGAACGGTCGTAACCGATTTCCGGCACCAGGGCGGTCACCAGGGCAAGACTCTGTTCGAGCAGATCGCCACAACGTTGCTCGTCGGCCTGCAGCCCCTGCAGGCATTTTTCGTCGAAAGCGCGAATGGCATTGCTGAGCAGTTCGATGCTCTGCAGCACATTCCAGCCCATTACCGGCATCATCACGTTCAGCTCGAAATTTCCCGACAATCCCCCCAGTGATACGGTGGCATCGTTGCCGATGACCTGGGCACACACCTGGATCAGGCTTTCCGCCATCACCGGATTGACTTTCCCCGGCATGATCGAGCTGCCTGGCTGCACTGCCGGCAGGATCAGTTCACCGATGCCACAGCGCGGACCGCTGGCGAGAAAGCGGATGTCGTTGGCGATTTTATAGAGGCTGACGGCGCAGTCTTTGAGGCTGCTGCTGGTCGCCACCAGGGCATCCTTGGCCCCCTGCGCTTCAAAGTGATTCCCCGCTTCGCGAAACGGCAGGCAGGTTTCGCGGGCAATGGCAGAGATGGTGATCGCGGCAAACTGCGGATGGGTGTTGATGCCGGTGCCCACAGCGGTGCCTCCAAGCGCCAGTTCATAAAGGCTGCTGGAGCTCGCCGCCAGGCGTTCCTGGGCCAGTTCAACCTGCCGCGCATAACCGGAAAAGACCTGCCCCAGGCGGATCGGCGTCGCGTCCTGCAGGTGGGTGCGGCCGATCTTGAGGACGTCGTTAAATTTTTCTGCCTTGTCGTTAAGGTGTTGGAGAAATTGATCGAGTACCGGCAGCAACTTGTGATGAAGTTCTTCAGAACAGGCGATATGAATAGCGCTGGGGAATACGTCATTGCTCGACTGCCCCATATTGACCTGGTCGTTGGGATGGACAGCTTTGCTCCCCATCGCTTTGCCCAGCAGTTGGGCAGCGCGATGGGCGATGACTTCATTGGCGTTCATGTTGCTGCTGGTGCCCGATCCGGTCTGGAAGATATCAACGGGAAATTGCTCAAGATGGCCACCGGCGGCAATTTCGTGCGCGGCGTCGCGAATCGCCTCGGCAACCTCCTGAGGTAACAGCCCCAATCCATGATTGGTTGTTGCCGCATGTTTCTTGATCAACCCCAGGGCGCGGATCAGGGACGCCGGGAGCGGTTGACCGGAGATGGGAAAGTTGTCGATGGCACGAGCTGTTTGCGCGCCATACAGAGCCTCTTGCGGCACCTGCATCTCACCTAATGAATCCTGTTCAGTCCGGTATGCGGTCATGGTGCTATCCTTTCATCATGGAATATTTTATCAGCCCCCTCGTGGTTAAGAATAGCCGACTTGATGTCAGAGTCAAAGGCACTTTTCTTCGCCTCGGGCATCGGCTATGATGCCGCCCATGGAAACCCTCGCTCTACTATTGATTCTGTTCTCTGCCCTGATGCATGCCCTGTGGAACCTGATGGTCAAACAGAGTCATGACAAGACTATTTTCATCTGGTGGATGTTCCTCTGCTCGTGGCTGCTGATGAATCTGCTGATGATCAGCCTCGATCTGTTTCCCATGTTGACGCCACGTTTGATTGCCCTGGCGGCGCTGGCCGCCTTCTGTTTTGTTTTATATCACTGGCTTGGCGGGTTCGCCTATCGCCAGGGGGATTTATCAATCACCTACCCGCTGGCTCAGACCGCCATGTTCTATGTGCCGATCTGGGGGGTGTTGTTTCTCGGCGAACAACTGAGTTCGCTGGGGATTCTCGGGATAGGGTTGATTGCCCTGGGTGCCTACTGTATTCAGTTGCGGGGTTTACGGTTGCGGGATTTTATCTACCCCTTTACCCAACTCGGCAATCCATCGGTACAGGCTGCGCTGTTGGCCGGGCTGGTGTACTCCATCGGCGTGATTATTGATAAAGCCGGAGTTGACGGATATTCCCCTTTTGGTTTTACCTACGTGCTGGTGTTTTTTATGATTGTTTACATGACCCTGAACCTCTTGCGACCGCGCTATCGCGGTCGGATTCTGGGGGGGCGCCAAGAGAGCCCCTGGCTGCTGATCTGGTCCGGGCCGGTGATTCTGGCGTCGTTTCTGTCGTTTCGTTACGGACTGGTGCTGGCGCCGGTCAGTTATGCGGTACCGGTGCGGCAGGTCAGTCTGTTGATCGGTGTACTCATTGGTCTGCTGTTTCTCGGCGAGTCATTCGGCCGGATTCGCCTGACGTCGGTGGGGTTGATATTGGCGGGAGTATTTTGCGTCTGGCAGGGGTGATGGGGAGTGGGAAGTGGGAAGTGGGAAGTGGGAAGTGGGAAGTGGGAAGGAAAAGGTATGAAAAATATAGCGAATTTTCTGTTTGAAGTGGGGATGCTCAAGCGTACGCCGCGCACCGGCTTTCAGTTTCTTGGATCGGGCGCCCAGTCGGTGGCAGAGCACAGTTTTCGCACGGCGATGA
>NZ_JCBCBS010000171.1:0-3387 GCF_059864205.1 Pelovirga sp. | reverse complement strand
TCATCGCTGTGCCTTGACGGGGACGGCAATACCGCTGACCAGCAACAATACTTCATCGGCCAGCGCAGCGACGCAGCGGTTGATGCGTGCCAGCAGAGCGCAGTAGCGGCGGGTCATGGGATCGGCCGGAATCACCCCCAGGGAGACTTCGTTGGTGACGATGATGGTGCGCCGCGTCGAGGTGCCAAGCAGCGCCAGAAATTCATCCAGGGGCTCATTTTCTGCTGTTGCGGTGAAAACCAGGTTGCTCGCCCAGAGGGTCAGGCAATCGATGAGGATGGTGTCGCAGGGAAGCTCCAGGGCGCGCTGATAGGCGTCGGCGAGCTGCAGCTGTTCCTCGATGGTGGTGTAGGAGGCATCCCGTTCTCCCTGGTGGACACGGATTTTGCGATCCATTTCCGGATCAAGGTTGGTCGGTGCGGTGGCGATATATGCCTTGCGCAACGCTGGAGCCGCCAGGCCAAGGGCATGATGGGTTTTGCCGCTGCCGACACCGCCGGTGATCAGGGTTGTGTATGACATCTTCGTGCTCCTTGTGGGAACCGCGCGTTCCAGGGTGGAGAAACCCCACCCCCTATTTCTCTATTCCTGTTCGCGCGGCGACGCCCTGCTGATAATAGTGCTTTATCTCGCACATTTCCGTTACCAGGTCGGCTTTCTCTATCAGTTCGGCCGGGGCGTTGCGTCCGGTCAGTACCAGTTCGGTGTGCGGCGGGCGCAAGTGCAGCAGATCAAATATCTCGTCAATGTTGACCAGTCCTTTGGCCAGGAGGCCGAGCAGTTCATCCAGCACGATCAGGTCGTAGGCGCCGGATGCCAATGCCGCTTGTGCCTCCGCTATGCCGCACTCTGCAAGCTGCCGATCTTCGGCTGAAGGCGTGCTGCGGATGAATTCCCCGGTGCCGAAGGCACGGTGGATGATGCGCTCCTGCAGGTGCTGCAGGGCGGTCCATTCCGACGAATCCCCCTTTTTTAGAAACTGACAGAAGAAGACTTTCCCTCCGGCTCCGGCGCAGCGTACCGCCAGTCCTAGCGCTGCCGTAGTCTTGCCTTTGCCGTTGCCGGTGTAAATCTGTACATACCCTCGCCCAGGCATCTAAACCTCTGCGAGCATCGCGACTTTACCGATGATGATGGTGGCAGGGTGACTGATCTGCCGGTTGGCGATGCAGGACAGTACCTCGTCCAGGGTGGTCGAGAAAATTCGCTCCTGCTCGGTTTCCAGACTTTGACCGATCAGCACCGGCGTGGTGGCCGCCATGCCGTGCATGAGCAACTGATGGCGGATGACGGGCATGTTTCTGACCCCCATGTAGATGACAATGGTAAAGCCGAGGTTTACCAGGGCGTCCCAGCGGTAGCTGGTTTCCAGGTTATCAGCCTTGGTGTGACCGGTGATAAAGACCACTCCTGCCGCAGAGCGGCGATCGGTCAGGGCACCCTGGACCCTGGCGACCAGGGATGAGGCCGAGGTAACACCAGGGATGAGGGTGACGCGGGCACCGACGGAGCGGGCGGCTTCTACTTCCTCCACGGTGCGGGCAAAGACCGAGGTGTCACCCCCTTTGAGGCGGACGACGCGCTTGCCCCGTTGCAGTTGCTCGATAATTAACGCATTGATCTGGACCTGGGTCCGGCAATGAGCGTCGTAGGGGCGCTTGCCGACGTCCAAGGCTTCACAGCTGATCTGCGCGCAGATGGCGGGATGAATCAAGCGGTCGTAGAGGACGACCTCGGCCCGGCGGATCGCTTCGATCCCTGCAAGGGTGATGGACTGTGCGCCCAGACCGGCGCCGACGATAATAAGTTCGCTCATGTCATCTCACAAATCGATGGCCGCTTGCTGCGCGGCCTGTTCCAGCATATCCAGAAAAATCGCTCGTACGGCGGGGTTGTGTCCGAGCCCTTCGAGAATCGGAGTCACCTGATAGCCGGCGTTTTCAAGCAGGGTCAGCCACGAGTCCTCATCGTCCCCGGCCATGTCGTTGCGGGCATGGTCCCCGGCCACAAACATGAGCGGCTTTAACAGCACCTTGCGGGTTTCGGCGGCGGCCAGTTTTTCCCGCACGGTTTCAAAGTCGGGCAGCCCTTCTACCAGACCGATGCACACCGGGATCCCGTATTCGCGGCGCAACAGAATTTCCAGCTCGTAATAGGCCCCTTGCGCCATGTGCTCGTTGCCGTGGCCCATGTACACCAGGGCGGCATCAGCGGCCCGTGCAGCATCGATATCGGGTTTAAGTGCCCGCACCAGGCCATTGAGCTGGTCGCGATGATCAAAGGTGCCGAGCAGAGGCTTGCCGATGCCGACACTTTCGAAAGGCCGTAAGTGGGGCTTGTGGGTTTTAATGGTGGCCAGAGCTTCGACATACGCAGCCAGGTCACGGTACTCCTCGCCGTCGACAATCAGTACCGGCTGGACGACGATCCGGCGATAGCCCTCATTCTGCAGATCGGCCATGGCGCCCAGCACGTTTTTGACGGCATAAATCTGCTCGGGAATGGCGGGATATTCATGGCGATAGTTCGCGTCTGCGGCACGTTTATGCCACTTGCGCCGGATGATATTGGACGTGAAGGCCAGGTGGACAGGGACGTTGGGATAGCGCTCTTTGACATCGCGCAGCATGGCCAGAATCGGTTCCAGGGTTGCCGGATAGGTGGTGCCGAAGGCTGCCAGGACGATGGCTGTGGGAGCTTCCTGTTCGCTCTGCTTCATGGTCGTATGTCCACCAGATGGTCTCGGCTGATCATGGCTTCATCGAAGGTTGCCATGTTATTTAACATGCCAATCGCAGCATCGATAATGCCGAAGGCCAGCGGACAGCCGGTGCCTTCACCCAGACGCATGTTCAGATGCAGCATCGGTTCCAGGCCGAGCTCGCGCATGATATGGATGTAGCCGGGTTCCGCCGACAGGTGAGAAGGGATCATGTACTCCTTGACCAGCGGGTTGAGGCGATAGGCTACCAGCGCGGCGGCGGCAGAAATAAAGCCGTCGATGACCACCGGTACTTTGCAATGAGCGGCACCCAGAAAGCAACCGGCCATGCCCGCCACGTCCAGACCGCCAACTTTGGCAAGAACATCCAGCGGATCATTCGGGTCGGGCTGGTGGAGTGCCAGGGCTGCGCTGATCACCTGTTTTTTACGTGCCAGAGCCTCATCGGTGATGCCGCCGCCTCTTCCGACAGCGACATCGGCATGGGCGCCGGTAAAGGCCATGTACAGGGCGCTGCTGCAACTGGTGTTGCCGATTCCCATTTCGCCGGTGCCGATCAGGTTATAGCCTTCGGCGACCAGACTTTTGACCATCTCGATACCGACCAGCAGGGCCTGCTCCGCTTCGCGGCGCTCCATGGCCGGTTCCTTGGCGAAATTGGCGGT
>NZ_JCBCBS010000119.1:0-22593 GCF_059864205.1 Pelovirga sp. | reverse complement strand
TGGAGTTCGCGAAACGGGCCGGGAGGGAGCGGGAGGTACGGGAGTTCGTCGACCGTGTCGCGCGCCAGGACCGGATCGCCCGGACGAGCGAGGACCTCGTGAAGGAAGGGGTGTTCACCGGGGGGTATTGCGTGAATCCCGCCACGGGGAGCCGGATCCCGGTCTACGCCGCCAACTTCGTCCTCTACGATTACGGCACCGGCGCGGTGATGGCGGTGCCCGCCCACGATCAGCGTGATTTTGAATTCGCGCGTGCGTATGAGCTGCCGGTGATTGTGGTGATCCAGCCCGCCGGCGAAGAGTTGCGTGCGGAAACCATCGACCAGGCCCATGCCGGCTCGGGTACCTTGGTGAATTCCGGCGCCTTTGACGGACTTGATAATGAAACCGCCAAGGAACGCATTGCTGCGTTTTTAACCGCGCAGGATGCCGGTCAACAGACGGTCAACTATCGGCTGCGTGACTGGGGTGTTTCACGTCAGCGCTATTGGGGTACACCGATACCGGTGATCTACTGCGATCATTGTGGCACGGTACCGGTTCCGGAACAGCAGCTACCGGTGCTGCTGCCGACTGATGTCGAATTGACCGGCGCCGGGGGATCGCCTCTGGCGCGTCATCAGGCTTTTGTCAAGGTCGATTGCCCAACCTGCGGCAAGCCGGCGCGGCGCGAAACCGATACCTTCGATACCTTTGTTGAGAGCTCCTGGTATTTTGCCCGCTACGCCTGTCCACACCATGACGCCGCCCCCCTGGATCGTGATGCGGTCAACCACTGGCTGCCGGTTGATCAGTATATCGGCGGCATCGAACATGCCGTCATGCATCTGCTCTATGCGCGTTTTTTCACCAAGGTTCTGCGCGATTTGGGGATGCTCGATGTGGATGAACCCTTTACCAACCTGTTAACCCAGGGGATGGTCTGTAAAGAGACCCAGCGTTGCGCCGAGCATGGCTGGCTCTATCCCGAACAGGTTGCGGAAGACAAGTGCCGACTCTGTGGTCAGGTGGTGGAAGCGGGTCGTACCGAGAAGATGAGCAAATCAAAAAAGAACGTCATCGACCCCAACCAGTTGATCGACACCTACGGCGCTGACACCGCACGCCTGTTCTCCCTGTTTGCTGCGCCGCCGGAGAAAGACCTGGAATGGAACGAGCAAGGAGTAGAGGGCTGCGCCCGCTTTCTTGGTCGGGTGTGGCGTGCCGTCAGTGACAACCTGAGCGTGCTGCAGCAGGACCATAACGCATCTGAACCATTATCCGCGGCAGCCTCAGAACTGCACCGCAAAACCCATCAGACGATCAAAAAGGTCACGGAAGATATTGATGGGCGTTTTCACTTCAATACCGCGATTGCTGCGGTTATGGAATTGGTCAATGCGATTTATGCCCTGCCGGCCCGTGAGCGGGAATCAGCTGTCCTTAAAGAGGCTCTGGAGGCGGTAGTAAGGCTGCTGAACCCCTTTGTGCCCCATATCTGCGAAGAACTGTGGCAAGCCCTCGGGCATCAACAGAGCGTCGAGGTCAGTGGCTGGCCAGGCTGGGATGAAGAAGCCCTGGAATCCGATGTTGTCAATCTGGTGGTTCAGGTTAACGGCAAGGTGCGCGGAAAAATCCAGCTGCCGACGGCTGCCGATCGGGCGCAGATCGAAAAAGAAGCCCTGGATGAGGCAAATGTGCGGCGCTACATTGAAGGCAAACAGGTGCGTAAAATTATCATTGTCGCCGGTCGACTGGTCAATGTGGTGGTGTCCTGATGCGCCTGTTGCTGCTCCTGGCTGCTCTGCTGCTGGGTGCCTGCGGTTATCACTTTCCCGGCCAGGGGGGGGCATTGCCTGGTGGCGTCGAGCGTATCCATATTGCCATGTTTGACAACCAGACGCGCGAACCGCTGCTGGAAAATCGCCTGACAACAGAAGTGATCGATATTTTTTCCGGTCGTTCCAATATCCGTCAGGTTGCCATTGAAGAAGCAGAAGCGCAACTGACCGGGCGCATCCTTTCCTACGACAGTCGCTCCATCTCATATCAACAAGGGGATCAGATCAGTAAGTATCGTGCCGGTATGGTCGTCGCAGTGCGCCTGCAGCGTAGCGATAACCAGGCGCTCTTGTGGGAGGGGACGGTACGCTGGCACACAGAATATGACGCTGCTGCCGATAAAATGCTCCAGGGGGATGATGAGCGCCGCGCCCAGGATGAATTGGCGCGACGTCTGGCCGAAGAAATCTTTTCACGCCTGCTCGACGACTTCTGAAATGCTCAGCTGATGCGACTTGATGAATTTTACCGGCAGCTGGAAATCGATCCGCCGCCGCTGATTTTACTCTACGGCGCAGAGACCTACCTGCTGCAACAGGCCCACCAACGCATCCGATCCGCCATTTTTGGCACGACCAGGGATGATTTCAACGATCATCAGTTTCATGGTAAAGGCGCGCGCGCTGAAGATATTATCGACGCAGCCACCACTTATCCCGTCTTTGCGCCACGTAAACTGGTTACCGTCAACGACTTCCATCTGCTGGCTGCTGCGGAGCAGGACAAGTTCAGTGTTTATCTGGAACGTCCGCTGGAACAAACCTCTTTGTTGCTGATTGCTGAAAAAATTGACAGTCGCCGCAAGTTTTTCCAGCAGTTTAAAAAGAACGGCGTCGTTTTCAAATTTGACCCCCTTGCTGATCGTGAAATCCCCGATTTTGTTCGTCGTGAGGCCCAGCAACGCGGTATCAGGATTGGCCGCGAAGCCCTCGATCTGCTGTGCTCATTGGTGAGTAACAGCCTCCATGAAATTGAAGGGGAGCTGGATAAACTGATGTTGTATATCGGAGAACGCCGGGAAATTGGTGTTGCCGATGTTGAGGCAGTTGTTTCGCGCGGGCGTAGCGAGAGTGTCTTTGCTCTGGGTGAGGCGATTGCCAAAGGTGACCTGATCCGTGCCCTGACCCTGGTACGGCGTTTTGCTGCTGCCTCAGAGCCGCCGCTATTGGTGCTGAATCTGATCACCGGCCACTATCGCTTGCTGTGGAAAATCAGAGCCCTGGATAGCCGGCAGTGTGCCGCTGCCGATATCGCCAGACAGGTTGGTCGGCCACCCTTTATTGTTCCGCGTCTGCTTGAGCAGGCGCGGCGTTTCTCGCGCCGGCATTTTATGGCGGCCTACGCATTGTTTATCGATACCGATCTGGCGATGAAATCCCGTGGCGGTGACGCCGAGGCCCTGCTCGAATTAATGGTGATTCGTCTGATTCGTGATAAATAAAAAACCCCGTAAAATGAAACCCTTACAGGTTCACTTCAGGGGTTTTTTTGATTTTGTCAGTAGCAGAGCAACAGCAGGTGAGGCGTGTGGTAGATTAACCTTGTGACAGACTGTTGACAAGCTTTGTCAGCCGCGAAACTTTGCGACTGGCGGTGGATTTATGAATAATGCCCTTGGCGGCACTTTTGGAAATGTAAGGAATCGCTTTGGCCAGTGCGGTATTGGCTGCCTCAAGGTCGCCGCCAGTTACGGCTGTACGAACATTTTTTACCAGGGTGCGCATGGTCGATCGGATATGGGTGTTACGTGCGTTGCGTACCAGGTTTTGCTTGGCTCTTTTCAGTGCCGATTTGTGATTTGCCACGAACAATATCTCCTTGCTTGAGTAATGAAACCTTTGGGTTTTTGAAAGTTGCCCGATCATAGGCAGGCGGGTCGTTGCTGTCAAGTTAGAAATAGTTTATTTTCATCAAAAAAACACGTAGCTTCAGATGGTTGCAAAATATCACTAAGGATTAAATATATCTTATGTCGAGCAGGCAACGGATTGTAGCAGCAACCCTGGTGATGTCTGTCGCCACCTCCATCAGTCGGGTTTCCGGCTTGATCAGAGACATGGTGGTGGCGCGTTTTTTCGGCGCCGGGGTGATGACCGATGCGTTTTTCATGGCTTTTACCATCCCCAACCTGCTCCGCCGGTTTTTTGCTGAAGGTTCATTGACCGCAGCCTTCGTGCCGGTTTTTTCCGAGGTCTTTCATCGCCGTGGCGAAGAGGAGGCGCAGCAGCTGGCCAACCGTTGTGCCACCCTGTTACTGCTGGTGATGTTTGTCGTTGTCGCCGCAGGGCTGCTTTGTTCACCCTGGATTGTCCAGGCGATCGGCTATGGTTTTGGCCAGACTGCAGGTAAACTGGAACTGACCCACCAGCTCAACCTGATCATGTTTCCCTATATTGCCCTGGTATCGCTGCTGGCCCTGCTGACCGGCATTCTCAATGTCCGGGGACATTTTTTTCTTCCTTCCCTTTCCCCATTATTGCTCAATCTGGCCATGATTTTCGGCGCCTTGAGCCTGGGCCATTTATTCCAGCGTCCGATTTTTGGTCTGGCAGCAGGGGTGCTCCTGGGTGGACTATTACAGCTGTTGTTGCAGTTTCCTGTCCTGTTGCGTTATCGCATTTGCCTGCGCCCGGATTTTCGCTTCCTTCATGATGAACAGCTGAAAAAAATTACCCTGCTGATGCTGCCGGGGATTGCCGGGGTAGCAATTTATCAAATCAATGTCGTTGTTTCGCGCTTGCTCGCTTCTTTTTTGCCTGACGGCAGTGTGTCCTATCTCTATTACGGACAGCGGTTATTTGAGTTTCCGCAGGGGATCTTTATTGTTTCCCTGGCTCAGGCGGTTTTGCCGATGATGAGTCGGCAGATCGCCGATGGCGATCAACAGGGGATGCGGCAGTCGTTGAGTTTTTCCTTGACCCTGATTGCTTTATTGACCTTGCCGGCGATGGTCGGACTGATGTTGTGCGCCAAACCGGTTTTCTCGCTATTTTTTCTGGGTGGAGCTTTTAGTCTGAGTGATGTGGATAACAGCGCCCTGGCGTTAATCTGTTTTGCTCCGGGACTGCTATTTGTCGGCTATAGTCGAATAGCGGCACAAACCTTTTATGCTCTTAAGGATACCCGCACGCCGGTTATCGTATCATTCTGGACGCTGCTGGTGAATCTGGGTGCCGGTCTTGTATTAATGCAGTGGCTGGGATTTATCGGGTTGGCCCTGGCCCTGACCATCGCTTCGCTGTTTAATGCCGGTGCGTTGCTGACCCGGTTGCAAGGCAAGCTGCATCTGGGGTTTGCCCGGCAGTTGCTGACCCAGAGTGTCAGGATAATGATCGCCTGCCTGCCGATGGCGATCCTGGTATATCTGCTGCTGGGGATGGTTGACTGGAACCAGTCCGGTTTCTCTGTCGAAAAAACGCTGGTTCTCACCGCGGCCGTGGGGTCAGGAATGGTGATTTTTGTTGCCACCTGTCTGTTGCTTAAAATCGCAGAAATTCATCAATTGCTGCGACTGATTAAAGACAAATTCAATCGCCGTCAGCAACCAACAGAGCTGTCTTAATAGCGCCGAAACTGAATCTCGCCCCGGGCAATTTTCTTTTCAAGCCAGTGTCGCAGCCATCGTTTGATATAGTTTCTGCTCACCGGGGTCAGCAGGATAAAACCCATCAGATCGGTACAAAAGCCCGGAGTCAACAAGACCATTCCCCCTGCCAGAATCATCGCTCCGTCAAACATCTCTTCTGCTGGAACGCGTCCTGCCTGCAGGTCGGACTGGATGCGCGTGAGTAATTGAAACCCCTGACTGCGGGCGAGAAAAGCGCCGGCAATGCCGGTCAGAATCACCAGGCTGATGGTCGATATGACACCAATCTGCCGCCCCGCCTCAATAAGCACATAAATTTCAAGAATTGGGACAAAAGTAAAGAGAAACAGTAGCTTTATGAACATGCTCAGACCTTATCATAAAAAAAATTAAATGAAGCGTTACCATGATATGGTAATATTCATTGCGATCTTATGCTAATTGTTAACTAGTTGAAACTTAACAATAATATTTGTGACTAAAAATTGTGCAAGACGCTCATCAGGTCGGTAGTTGTTAGGCTATGGTTACAATTAACAGGGCTATCAACAGGTTTTCAACAGAAAATGTGGACTGAGGGTAAAAGTCACAGAATTTCAGGAATTTGTCAAATCCGACGATGCCAAAGTGGCATTCTGATCATCAATTTCCGCAATCGTTGCAGTTGTTTTTTGGCGCAACAGGTCTTCGGCATCCATTCCCAGCGCCACGGCCAGTCCGGTCAAATCGAAAAACAACTGAGCGACAATGTCTTCAGTTTGTTGATCGGTGGAGGATGGATCTGTCACACAGCGGGCCAGTTGGTGGTGCCCGGCGAGCAGTTGCGCGAGTCCATCAGCAGGGGAGTTATTGGCGGTTTTTTTAATCAGTTTCTGGGTTCGCTTGAGGGCCGGCAGGGTCGGGGTGAGACGCTGGGCTAACTGGTGGGAGCGGCCTTTGTGCCGGCGTTCCTCTAATTTAATCTGCTCCCAGCGTTGAGCGTGCCCCTGGGTGTCAGCATCGGCAAAAACATGAGGATGGCGGCGGATCATCTTGGCACAAATGCCGCTAATCACATCCGTCAGGTCGAACTCCTTCCGCTCGCTATGGATCTGGGCGAGAAAGACCACCTGCAGCATCAGATCACCCAGTTCATCGCATATCTCTTCCGGGTTGCCGCTATCAATCGCTTCCAGAAGTTCATAGGTTTCTTCGAGAATATAGCTCTTTAAGCTTTGCGCGGTCTGTTGTTGATCCCATGGACATCCGTGCGGCGCGCGCAGGGTTGACATGATGGCAGCCAAGGGAGAGAGATCGTGTGTGCAGTCGCACGTTGTTCGGGGTTCCGGCATGGTATTTTTATCCTTATGGCAATTGCGCTGGGTTGTGTTGCTGTGGTCATGACCTGAAGGTTAACCTGGAGTAAAAAAATCTTGCAAAACAATGATGGATAGGCTAGACAAGAGCGCCATAAAAGCGGGGGAAGGAGCCGGTCTTTTGTCTTGACATGGATGCTTCTCCCTTTATACTGTTCCCTTTGCTTTGAGGGCGTCTGTGCAGCTAGAGCTGAAACATATCAAGGGTGGGCAGCTGGATCAAGAATACTCTTGTGCTGCCGGCGACTTTCCGGAACTGGTGAGGTTGGCCGGTGCCGGTGAAAGTGCTTACCGTAGTCCCATCAATCTGCACTTGCGCTTTATCTTGTCCGGTCGCATGATTGAAGTTATTGGTCATATTCAGGCGACCCTTGATTTGACCTGTGGCAGCTGCCTGGGCACTTTTGAGTATGAGCTGGCAGAGGATTTTGCTCTGACCTTTGTTCCCGAAGTGGAGCAGACGGACCAAGTGCCGGAGCAGGAGCTTGCCGCTGACGAACTGGGATTGATCCCTTACCGCGAGGATCGTTTGGATTTATTGTTTCCCGTGCAGGAGCAACTGCTGCTGGCAGTACCGATGCACCCGCTGTGCTCAGCTAACTGTCGGGGGTTGTGCCCGCAGTGTGGTGCTGATTTGAATACAACGGTATGTAACTGCGAAAAAAAAGTGTTCAATAGCAAATTTGGTGTCCTGGCACAAATTAAAGGGCAAGCTGATTAGTGCTTGCTGGTTATAGATTACAATTGACATTAAAAACACCCCGGCAACTTCCGGTGTGATCCATCCAAGGAGAATAAGATGGCTGTTCCAAAGAAAAAG
This sequence comes from Pelovirga sp., assembly GCF_059864205.1. Lineage (NCBI taxonomy): Bacteria > Pseudomonadati > Thermodesulfobacteriota > Desulfuromonadia > Geobacterales > Geobacteraceae > Pelovirga > Pelovirga sp. The sequence continues at coordinate 15,011 of NZ_JCBCBS010000119.1, read as the reverse complement.
ACCTCAAAATCCAAAAAAAACATGCGCCGCGCTCATGATGCCATCAGCGCCCCGGGAATCTCCACCTGTCCGAGCTGTAACGAGCCCAAGCTGCCTCATCGGGTATGCGCCAGTTGTGGCTCCTATAAAGGAAAAGAAGTTATCGACAGCGACAACGTCTGATTTGCAGCGACGCTGATATGTTGATGAAAATAGCTGTTGATGCCATGGGTGGGGATAATTCCCCGGATGTTGAGGTTGCCGGAGCGGTTGCCGCTTGTCGCCGCTGGGGATGTCAGGTTATCCTCGTCGGTGATACTGCTCGTGTCCAGCAGGAACTGGCCAAGCATGACATCAAGGGTCTGGGCATCGAGCTTCATCATGCCGGCGACATCATCAGTATGCACGACGCGCCGTCTGCTGTAAGGCGCAAAAAAGACTCTTCCATTCGCGTCGCCTTTGATCTGGTGAAGTCGAAAGCGGCCACGGCTGTCGTCAGTGCCGGCAATTCGGGTGCGATTATGGCCGCCGGGATGCTCGTCTGTGGTCGTATCGACGGGGTTGAGCGTCCTGCTATCGGCACCTCCTTACCCAACCTTGTTGATCAGACCATGGTTCTTGATATGGGGGCCAATGTTGATTGCAAAGCGAGCCACTTATATCAATTTGCCCTGATGGGAAGCATCTACGTTGAGCATCACCTCGGCAAGTCAAAGCCCCGGGTTGGTTTATTGTCCAACGGCGCCGAAGAAAAAAAGGGGAACGATCTGACCCGCGAGGCGCATCTGTTGCTTAAAGACGCCCCGTTGAATTACCGTGGTTATGTTGAAGGTGGTGATGTCTATAACGGTTCGGTTGATGTGGTGGTATGTGACGGCTTTGTCGGTAACGTTCTGCTCAAAGTATCCGAAGGTTTGGCTATTGCCATTGGTACCATGCTCAAGCACGAGATAGAGAGTCGTTTCTGGGCCAGAGTCGGTTATTTGCTCAGCCGCCCGGCCTTTACGTCATTTAAAAACAGAATCAATCCGGCGGAATATGGTGGTGCGCCGTTACTTGGCATTGCCGGTGCCGGTATTGTCTGTCATGGCAGTTCCGATCCTGTCGCCATGAGTATCGCCATTCGTCAGGCCGGCGAATATGCCCAGAGCGGTGTTTTTGAACGGCTGACAACAGTTTTTCAGCACTGACAAATTTTTCAGGAGGTACAGGCATGAGAGCACGCATTACCGGTACAGGATCCTATATGCCTGAAAAGATCCTCACCAATGCGGATCTTGAAAAGATGGTTGATACCAACCATGAGTGGATCATGGCTCGCACCGGTATCGAAGAACGCCGCATTGCTGCAGATCATCAGTGCACCTCGGATATGGCGGTGATAGCCGCCGAACGGGCCATGGCAATGGCCGGCGTCAGCGCCGACCAGATCGACGTGATTATCGTCGGAACCATCACGGGTGACTATCCCTGGCCGGCAACCGCCTGTATTGTCCAGGCCAAGCTTGGCGCCAGCAAGGCGTTTGCTTACGATGTGTCGGCAGCCTGCAGCGGTTTTCTCTATGCTCTGTCCAATGCCAACGATTTTATCCGTTGCGGTCACGGCACAAGAGCGCTGGTGATCGGTGCTGAAACCCTGAGCCGCTCAATTGACTGGACTGATCGCAACACCTGTGTTCTGTTTGGTGATGGCGCCGGAGCGGTCGTTGTCGAAGCGGGTGGTGACGATGCCGGTATCCTCTCCTGTCATCTGCATTCCGATGGAAATTTCCTCGAACTTCTCTATCAGCCTGGTTTTGGTTCCAAGCATCCAGCGACGACCGCCGGCGTTGATTCGCGTCTTCAGTATCTGAAGATGCAGGGCAATGAAGTATTCAAGGTCGCGGTGCGCTCCCTGACCGAAGTCTCTATCGAAGCCCTGGAAACCAATGGTTACACCCACGAGGATGTCAAGCTGTTCGTTCCCCATCAGGCCAATCGCCGGATTCTTGAAGCGACTGCCAAGCGCCTCCATCTCAAGGACGAACAAACCTATATCAATGTCCATAAATATGGTAATACCTCAGGTGCTACCATCCCCGTTGCTCTTGATGAGGCGAATCGTCAGGGACTGATCAGCTCAGGTGATCTGATCTTGTCCGCCGCCTTTGGTGGCGGCTTTACCTGGGCATCAACCTTGTTGCGCTGGGCCTGATTTTTACTTGATAGGAATGAACAACCATGTTGACACTGGTGTTTCCCGGACAAGGGTCGCAATATCCAGGTATGGGCAAGGATCTGGCAGAGACTTTTGCCGTTGCTGCACAGCTGTTTGAAGAGGCTAATGACGTTTTGGGTTTTGACCTGGCCAAGCTGTGCTTTTCCGGTTCTGAAGAAGATCTGAAGCTGACTGCCAACACTCAGCCGGCGATTTTGGCCGTCAGTATTGCTGCTTTGCGTGTGTTGCGTCAGGAAGTCGAACTGCACCCGGCCTATGCAGCAGGTCATTCCCTTGGCGAATATTCAGCCCTGGTGGCCGCCGGTGTTCTGTCGTTCGCCGACGCGTTAGCGACCGTCCGGCAACGCGGCACCTTCATGCAGGAAGCCGTGCCCGTCGGCGTCGGCGCTATGGCGGCGATACTGGGACTTGTAGGTGAAGAACTCGAACAACTGTGTCATGATGCCGCCCAGGGTGAGGTGGTTTCACCGGCTAACTTCAATTCACCGGGACAGGTTGTTATTGCCGGTCATGCGACTGCGGTTGAGCGGGCCATTGCCCTCGCCACTGAGCGTGGTGCCAAGCGTGCCCTTAAATTACCGGTCAGCGCCCCGTTTCATTGTGCCCTGATGGCTCCCGCCGCGCAGCGTCTTGAGCAGGTCCTCGCCGGGGTTGCCGTTGCGCCATTTGCTTTTCCGGTGGTAACCAATGTTGAGGCGATCTGCTGTGATCAGCCTGAGCGGGTAAAGCCCCTACTGGTAAAGCAGGTCTGTGCGCCGGTGCGCTGGGATGCTTCTATTGAGCACTGTGCTGCGCTGGGTGTCGACCGTTATCTTGAGGTGGGGCCGGGGAAGGTGTTGACTGGTCTGATCAAGCGGATTCATCGTGGCGCGGCAATGGATCAGGTTGCTGATGTTGCCGGTTTGAAGCGCCTGCAATCCTGATCTGTTATGCTTTGTTGTATTGTGCAGTAGTGGAGGTCAACCTATGTTGCTAAAGGACAAAGTCGCTCTTGTCACCGGAGCTACGCGCGGAATTGGGCGCGGTGTTGCTTTGGCGCTGGCTGCGCAGGGAGCGCATCTGGTTGTGGTTGGCACCAATGCCGCTAAAGCTGCCGAGGTGGCTGCCGAACTTGAACAGAAGGGTACCCAGGCGCTCGGAATCGGTGCTGATATCTCCCTTGCGGCAGATGTCGATCGTCTGGTTGACGCCGCCAAAGAACGCTTTGGCAGGATTGATATTCTTGTTAATAATGCGGGAGTTACCCGTGATGGTTTAATGTTGCGCATGAAGGAGGACGATTGGGATACGGTTCTTGATGTCAACCTCAAAGGCGCTTTTTTGTGTACCCGTAGCGTCGCCCGGCTGATGACCAAGCAGCGCAACGGTCGCATCATAAATATCTCTTCTGTTGTCGGACAGATGGGAAATCCCGGCCAGGCCAATTATTGTGCCAGTAAAGCCGGCCTGCATGGTTTAACCAGATCCAATGCCCGTGAACTGGCCAAGCGTCAGATCACTGTCAACGCCATTGCTCCCGGTTTTATCGAAACCGATATGACCGACTTTCTCACCGAGCAGCAACGCACAGAGTTGACGACCCAGATTCCCCTGGAGCGCCTCGGGCATGTTGAAGATATAGCAGCAACCGTGGTTTTTCTGGCGTCGGATCAGGCCGGCTATATTACCGGTCAGGTGATTGGCGTCAATGGTGGAATGTACATGTAAACAAACACATAATGGTCCACGTAGGACCGACAAAACAAAGGAGAAATTCAAGATGGCCTCGATTGATGAAAGAGTAAAACAGATTGTCGCTGAGCAGCTGGGTGTTGATGAAGATCAGGTAACGGAAGATGCCGCCTTCATGGATGATCTCGGTGCTGATTCCCTTGACACCGTAGAGCTGGTGATGGCTCTGGAAGAAGAATTTGATGTCGAAATTTCCGATGAAGATGCTGAAAAGATCCAGACCGTAAAGGATGCGATCGAGTACATCAGTAAGCTTTCCTGATGGTGTTGCGGGCTGGTGACGATCTGATCGTTGCCGGCCCGTTGCTCATCCAGGTATCAACAATCGTCACCTGATAATAAACTGAACCTTTGGTTTAAAGAGAGCAGAACTATGCGTAGAGTTGTGGTGACCGGTCTTGGTGTCGTATCCGCCCTGGGAACCGGTGTTGAAAAAAACTGGACGGCTGTTACCAATGGTCAGTCAGGAATTGCACCCATTACCCGGTTTGATGCTTCTGATCTGGCTACCCGGATTGCCGGTGAGGTCAAGGACTTCAATCCCGAAGACTTTATCGACAAAAAAGAGATTAAGAAGATGGATCTCTTTATTCAGTACGGTCTTGCCGCGGCAACCATGGCCTATGAAGATTCCGGTTTTGAAATCACTGCAGACAACGCTGAAATGGTTGGTGTGGTTGTCGGTTCCGGACTCGGCGGTTTGCCGGCCATAGAACATTATCACCAGGTCTTGCTCGAGCGTGGCTACAAGAAGATTTCGCCCTTTTTTATTCCGGTGGTCATTATCAATCTGGTTGCTGGTCAGATCTCTATGCGTTTTGGCGCCAAGGGACCGAATCTTTCATCCGTATCCGCCTGTGCTACCGGCACCCACTCTATCGGCGATGCCTATCATATGATTGTCCGCGGGGATGCCGATGTCATGTTTGCCGGTGGTGCCGAAGCGACCATTACCCCGCTGGGGATTGGTGGCTTTAATGTAATGAAGGCACTGTCTACCCGTAACGATGATCCTCAGGCAGCGAGCCGCCCCTTCGAAAAAAATCGTGATGGTTTTGTCATGTCGGAAGGTGCCGGTATTGTCTTGCTGGAAGAATACGAGTCGGCCAAAGCACGAGGCGCAAAAATTTACTGTGAGGTGGCAGGCTATGGTTTAACCAGTGATGCTCACCATTTAACCCAGCCTTCTCCTGGTGGTGAAGGGGCCGCCCGGTGCATAAAAATGGCGCTGCGTCATGCCAAACTTAATCCTGAGCAGGTCGGCTACATCAATGCCCACGGGACCTCGACCTACTTCAATGATCTTTACGAAACCATGGCGATTAAATCGGTATTCGGCTCCTATGCTGACAAGGTGATGATCAGCTCCACCAAGAGCATGACCGGCCACGGCCTGGGCGCTGCCGGCGGTATTGAAGCAGTCTATGCAGCCCTGGCCCTTGACCGTGGCGTGCTGCCGCCGACGATCAATTACCAGGAGCCTGATCCCGAGTGTGATCTTGATTACATCCCCAATACGGCACGGGAAATCTCCTGTCAGGCGGCAATTTCGAACTCGTTCGGCTTCGGCGGCACCAACGCGACCCTGGCCTTTAAGAAAATCTAGGAGTTTTTAAAAATGATTGCTGTTGCCAGTGACCATGGTGGTCTGGAGCTGAAAAACGCCATTCTGGCATTCTTGCGTGATCAACAGATCGACTGTGCGGATCTGGGGACGGATGGTACAGCTTCAGTGGACTATCCCGATTATGCTGAAAAGGTCGCCAGGGCGGTTACCGCCGGTGTCGCCCAGGCCGGTATTCTGATTTGCGGAACCGGTATCGGCATGTCGATTGCCGCTAACAAGATTCCCGGAATCCGTGCGGCGCTGGTGCATGATGAGTTTACCGCGCAGATGGCAGCTGAACATAACGATGCCAATATTCTGGTGATGGGTGGCCGGGTGCTCGCTGCTGAACAGGCCGTCCGGCTGGTCGATGTCTGGTTGACGTCGCGCTATGAGGGCGGGCGCCATCAGCAGCGCCTTGATAAGATTGCCGCGCTGGAATAGTTGGCCGTCGCAATTGTGATTGAAGCGGAGCGGTCAGCTGCTCCGTTTTTTTATTTGTAGCCGGTTATTTTGCCGTACGGTGAAACTGAGCTTGATCTTTTTTGCAGCGGGTTAAATTTTTACAGGAGAGTAAGCATGACAGCAGACAGGTTGGCAGCAATTGACCCTGAGATTGCGCAGGTTATTAACCAGGAAGTCGCCCGGCAGGAATACAGCCTCGAGTTTATCGCATCGGAAAATTTTGTCAGTGAAGCTGTGCTGGAGGCCCAGGGGTCGGTACTGACCAATAAGTATGCCGAAGGTTACCCCGGTAAGCGCTACTATGGTGGTTGTGAATTTGTCGATGTTGCCGAACAACTGGCCATCGATCGTGCCAAGGAACTCTTTGGTGCTGAACATGCCAATGTCCAGGCTCATTCCGGCTCTCAGGCCAATATGGCGGTCTATATGGCTACCTGTGCCCCGGGCGATACGGTGCTGGGGATGAATCTGGCCCATGGTGGCCACTTGACCCACGGTTCGCCGGTGAATTTTTCCGGCAAGCTCTACAATATTGTTGCCTACGGGGTGAAGGCTGAAACCGGTACCATCGATTATGAAGAGGTCGCGCGTCTTGCTCATGAGCATCGGCCTAAATTGATTGTTGTTGGTGCCAGCGCCTATCCGCGTGAGATTGATTTTCCCGCCTTTCGCCGGATTGCCGATGAGGTTGGCGCGCTGGTGATGGTTGATATGGCGCATATTGCCGGACTGGTTGCAGCAGGTGTTCACCCGAGTCCGGTTCCCTATGCCGATTTTGTCACCTCGACCACCCACAAGACCCTGCGTGGCCCGCGCGGTGGCCTGATCCTCTGTAGTGAAGAATGGAGTAAAAAACTCAACAGCCTGATCTTCCCCGGCATCCAGGGTGGGCCGCTGATGCATGTCATCGCGGCCAAAGCAGTGGCCTTTAAGGAGGCACTGCAACCTGAATTCAAGACCTACGCTACCCAGGTAGTGAAAAACGCCAGGGCTCTGGCAGCAGGTCTGGTCGCTCGTGGTTACAATCTGGTCTCCGGTGGTACCGACAATCACCTGATGCTGGTGGATTTCAGTGGCACCGACATAACCGGTAAAATTGCCGAAGCGACCCTTGAACATGCCGGGATCACGGTCAACAAGAATGCCGTTCCGTTTGACACCCGTTCGCCTTTTGTCACCAGTGGTATCCGTCTGGGGACCCCGGCTACTACGACCCGCGGATTGCAGGAAAAAGAGATGGAACTGGTCGCCGGATGGATTGATCTGGCGCTGAAAAACAGCGAGAATCCTGACGTCCTCGCGCAAATTCGTGCTGAGGTCAAGCAGCTATGCCTGCAGTTCCCCCTTTATCCGCAGCGCATTGGGTAGATTTCAATGATTCGTCCGGATTGGGATGAGTATTTCATGCAAATTACTCAGCTGGTAGCCACCCGTTCTACCTGTCTGCGCCGTCAGGTCGGGGCGCTGCTGGTCAAGGACAAGAATATTCTGGCAACCGGCTATAATGGTGTACCCTCCGGCATCTCCCATTGTGATGTCACCGGCTGCTTGCGTGATCAGCTTCAGGTTCCCTCCGGCGAGCGTCATGAACTCTGTCGTGGCCTGCATGCCGAACAGAATGCCATCATTCAGGCGGCTCGCCACGGCACCAATATTGCCGATGCAACCCTTTACTGCACAGATTCTCCCTGTATTATTTGCAGCAAGATGCTGATTAATGCCGGGGTGACTGAAATCATCTATGGCCGTGGTTATCCCGATCAGTTATCGCTGGAGATGCTTGGTGAAGCCGGGATCCGCTATCATCAGTATCAGCCGCTAGCAGCGCCATGAAGTGCCCGTTCTGTAGCCATGAAGATACCCGGGTGGTTGATTCACGCCTTGGCAAGGATGGCAATAACGTCCGCCGCCGGCGCGAATGTCCAGTGTGCGAGCGGCGCTTTACCACCTATGAGCGGGTAGAGGAAATTCTTCCCTATGTCATCAAAAAAGATGGCCGCCGTGAACCCTTCGATCGCGCCAAGATTGTTTCCGGCATGCAGCGCGCCTGCGAAAAGCGTCCGGTCTCCATGGAACAGATTGAAGCCCTGGTAGACCAGCTTGAGCGACAATTTCAAGAGTGTGGTGATAAGGAAATTCCGGCCAGCCTGATCGGCGAAGCGGTGATGGATGCCCTGCATGATACCGACGAAGTCGCCTATGTGCGTTTTGCCTCGGTGTACCGTCAATTCAAGGATATCAATGAGTTCATGAATGAGCTTACCGATCTGCTCAAAAACTCCGGCAAGGGGTGATGGCGTCGCCAAAACATCATGACTGACTCTCCATCTTCCCATCACATGTACATGCAGCGCGCCCTTGAGCTGGCTGAACAGGGCAGGGGACGTACCGCCCCCAACCCGGCGGTGGGAGCGGTGATTGTCAAGGATGGCCGGATTGTCGGCGAGGGGTTCCATCCTCAGGCCGGCATGCCCCACGCTGAAGTCTACGCCCTTGACCAGGCCGGTGCCAATGCCCAGGGCGCGGATATCTATGTCACCCTCGAGCCCTGCTCCCATATCGGACGCACTCCACCCTGTGCCCGGGCGCTGATCGCTGCCGGTATCCGCCGCGCTTTTGTTGCCATCATTGATCCCAATCCGCGGGTTTCCGGCGCCGGTATCTCACTGCTGCGCGAGGCTGGAATCGTCGTTGAAGTCGGTTTATGTCAGGACCAAGCGGCTGATTTGATCGCCGGTTTCAGTAAACATTTACGCAGCGGCCACCCCTGGACCATCTATAAGGCGGCCATGACCCTTGATGGTCATACGGCTACCGCAATCGGTGATTCGCGCTGGATCTCCTGTGAACAAAGCCGTCTGCGGGTGCATCGCTTGCGTAACCGGGTCGAAGCTATTATGGTGGGAATCGAAACGCTACTTAAGGACGATCCGCTGCTCAACGTCCGCCTTCCAGGTGAACAGACCCGTGACCCCTTGCGTGTTGTCGTTGACAGCCGCTTACGCTTTCCCCTGTCGGCGAAGATGCTGACGCAAGACTCGACGGCAGCGACCCTGATCGCCACCGGTTGTGAGGACAGCGCGCGAATCAATGCCTTAACTGCGGCAGGAGCCGAGGTGCTGCTATTGCCCACCGATGACGCTGGTCTTGTCAATCTGCCGGCCCTGTGGGACGAACTTGGTCGTCGTCAGATCCAGCATCTGCTGCTGGAAGGCGGCAGTACCCTGGCCACATCCGCCTGGCAAGAGTGTCTGATTGATGAACTGATGGTCTTTGTGGCGCCACGCCTGGTCGGTGGTTGTCCAACCAGGGGTCTGTTCGCCGGTAGCGGCACAACCCTGATGGCTGACAGCGCCATGCTCGACGCTATGCGCCACGAAACATCGGGGACTGATCTGTTGATTAGGGCAAAGGTGCAGACATGTTTACTGGACTGATTCAAGCTATTGGCCAGGTGCGCACTATTGAGGGTAGCGCTGATGCCGGGACGTTATGGATTACCAGCGCACTGGTGCACGATGACCTGTGCCTGGGGGAGAGCATAGCCGTCAATGGTGTTTGCCTCACCGTCACCGGATGGGATAGCGACAGCTTTAGCCTTGATGTGTCGCCGGAAACCCTGCGGACAACCACGCTGGGATCATTACCGCCGCGTACCGCCGTCAATCTCGAACGGGCCCTGCGCCTTAGTGACCGTCTTGGCGGTCATCTGGTCGCCGGTCATGTCGACTGTGTTGGTACGGTGCGGCAAAAACGCAAAGAACACAACGCGGTATATTTCGAGTTTGCCGCACCGGCGCCGGCCCTGCGCTATGTCGTTGCCAAAGGCTCGGTCGCTATCGACGGGGTCAGCCTGACCGTCAATCAGGTGTTTAACGACCGCTTCAGCATCATGGTCATTCCCCATTCTCTGGAGCAGACCTGCCTGAAAGAGCGCCGTGTTGGTGACCCGGTCAACATTGAAACCGACCTGATCGGCCGTTATGTCGAGCGTTTTGTTGCGCACCCGGGCGGAGCGAACGGCGGGTCATTGAGCCGTGAGTTTCTTGCTAAAAACGGGTTTCTGTGAGATAAATCTCAATTTTATTCCGCCACCCTGATTTAAATATCGCAACATAAAGGAAAGCAGTAATGACGATAGCAAAAATCGATGCCGCTCTGGAGGATATCCGTCACGGTAAAATGGTGATTCTGGTTGATGATGAAGATCGCGAGAACGAAGGCGATCTGGTCATCGCCGCCGAGCTGGTGACGCCGGAAGCGATCAATTTTATGGCCCGTCATGGGCGGGGTTTGATCTGCCTGTCATTGACCGAAGAACGCGCTGATGAGCTTGAGTTGCCGCTGATGGTCACTAACAACAGCTCGTCCTTCGGTACCGCTTTTACTGTCAGTATTGAAGCGCGCAAAGGGGTGACCACCGGTATCTCCGCCGCCGACCGCGCCCGTACTGTTGCCGTAGCTGTTGCTGATGAAACTGCCGCCGGGGACCTGGCCCGTCCGGGACATATTTTCCCCTTGCGGGCCAAAAAAGGCGGCGTGATGGTGCGCGCCGGCCAGACGGAAGGTTCGGTTGATCTGGCGCGCCTGGCCGGGCTCAAGCCGGCCGGGGTCATCTGCGAGATCATGAACGAAGACGGCACCATGGCGCGTATGCCGCAACTCGAGGTGTTTGCCCTAGAGCACGATCTGAAAATCATTTCCATTGCTGACATCGTCGCCTATCGGATGCGCAAGGAACTGCTGGTGCGGCGCGCTGCCGAAACCAGGATGCCAACGCCCCATGGCGGCCCCTTTAACGCAATTATCTATGAAAACGAGGTTGATAACGCACATCATATTGCCCTGGTCAAAGGTACCATCGATCCTGAAAAGCCGGTGCTGGTGCGGGTCCATTCTGAGTGTCTGACCGGCGATGTCTTTGCCTCGGCGCGCTGTGATTGCGGCAATCAGCTCCACACTGCGATGGATCGCATCGGCGCGGAAGGAACAGGGGTCGTCCTCTATATGCGTCAGGAAGGGCGCGGTATCGGCCTGATTAACAAATTCAAAGCCTATGCCTTGCAGGATCAGGGGCACGATACGGTCGAGGCCAACCACATGCTTGGATTTGCTGCTGATTTGCGTGACTACGGCATCGGTGCCCAGATTCTCGCTGACCTGGGGGTACGCAAGATCCGTTTGATGACCAACAATCCTAAAAAAATTATCGGCCTTGAAGGCTACGGTCTCGAGGTGGTAGAACGGGTTGGTCTTGAGATTCCTGCCCAGGGATCCAACATCAATTACCTGAAAACCAAACGTGAAAAAATGGGGCACTTGCTCGAAAATATATAGTCCGCTAAAGGAGCTTTCAGATGCCAAAGATCATTGAAGGAAAACTCGCTGCCGGTAACTTTCGTTTCGGTCTTATTGTCAGCCGTTTCAACAGCTTTATCTCTGAACGCCTGTTGGAAGGTGCGATCGACACCCTGATCCGCCATGGTGCCGACGAGGCGCAGTTAACCGTGGTGAAGGTGCCCGGTGCTTTTGAAATACCGCTGATGGCGAAGCAGATGGCGGCATCAAACAAGTTTGATGCGCTCTTGTGTCTGGGTGCCGTGATTCGCGGCGGCACCCCGCATTTTGAATATATCAGTTCCGAAGTCACCAAAGGGGTGGCGCAGGTATCGTTGGAGGCCGGCCTGCCGGTGGCCTTTGGCGTGCTGACTACTGACTCGGTTGAACAGGCGATTGAACGGGCCGGGACCAAGGCCGGAAACAAAGGGGCCGAAGCTGCCATGAGTGCGCTGGAAATGGTGAATCTGCTGGGAGCATTCAACGCCGATGAATAATAACCGGCGGCGCGGGCGCGAATATGCCCTGAAAATTCTCTTTGCCCATAAATTCCAGGACGAGCAGATTGACACCGAGCGGATTCTGGAAAATTTCTGGAACAATCTGCACTATTCTGAAGATATCCTCGGTGAACCCTTCGAACAAGGAGCACCGCCGGTTCCCGAAGCAGTGCGGCTGTTTACCGAAAAACTGGTGCGCGGGGTGCTGGAGCAGCGCCCCCTGCTCGATGAACGGATCGCGGCCGTTGCCCACAACTGGTCGCTGATGCGCATGGCGCCGGTTGATCTGGCCCTGTTGCGGTTGGCGACCTTCGAGTTGCTGTTTCTTCCCGATATCCCGACAGCAGTAACCCTGAATGAGGCGATCGAAATCGCCAAGCGTTACGGCACCAAAGAATCACCCACTTTTATCAACGGACTGCTGGATAAAATCGCCCAACACATCAATGCAGCGTAACATCAGTATGATTGATGGCGTCGCAAAAACTCACCAACTACTGCGTTGCTGCGTTTATTTCACTGCTTTGACGTACGTAAGTACGCCTCATTGCTCAACAAGCGCGCCTTGTATTTGGCGCTTTTTGCTTATCCATCCAAAATGATACTTTTTGCGAAAGCATCATGATTGATATAGAGTTTTTAAGGAGATAAAACATGAAGAAAGCCATCAATATCGGTCTGCTCGGCTTCGGTACCATTGGTACCGGGGTGGTCAGGGTATTACAAAAAAATGCGGATGTGATTCAGCAGCGCCTGGGTGCGCCGGTGCAATTACTGAGAATTGCCGATCTGGATATTACTACCGATCGTGGCGTGCAGGTGGCGCAAGGCATGTTGACCACCAACGTTGACGATGTTGTCAATCATCCCGATATTGATCTGGTTATCGAACTGATCGGCGGTTATGAGCCGGCGAAAAGTTTTCTGCTCAAAGCCATTGCCAACGGCAAGCATATTGTCACCGCCAATAAAGCGCTGATGGCCGTCCACGGCCAGGAAATTATCGCCGCCGCCAACAAGGCTGGTGTCTCGGTCATGTTTGAAGCCGCTGTCGGTGGTGGCATTCCGGTGATCTCACCGATCAAGGAGAGCCTTTGCGCTAACCGTTTCAGTTCAGTGCTCGGCATTCTCAACGGCACCTGTAACTACATCCTCTCCAAAATGACCGATCAGGGTAGTGAATTTGCCGCAGTACTCAAAGAGGCGCAGCAACTGGGCTATGCCGAAGCCGACCCGACCTTTGATATTGAAGGGGTAGATACCGCCCACAAGATCGCCTTGCTCAGTGGGCTGTGTTTCGGTACCAGGGTCGATTTTGATCAGGTCTATATTGAGGGGATCAGCAATATCGATGCCGTCGACATCAGTTTTGCCAAGCAGATGGGGTACAAGATTAAACTGCTGGCGATCGGCAAGAATCATGGTGATCAGATTGAGGTGCGGGTCCATCCGACCATGATTCCGGCAGAGGATCAACTCGCCGAAGTGGATGGTGCCTTTAATGCCGTGCGCCTGATCGGTGATTTTGTCGGTCCGACCCTGCTTTACGGCAGTGGTGCCGGTATGGATCCCACCGCCAGTGCGGTCATGGGCGATGTCATGGCCATCGGCCGCGATATCCTCAGCGGTGCGCGTCTGCGTGTGCCGATTATGGGGTGTGGTGAAACGGCGGTGCAGGCGTTACCGATTCAGCCGATGAGTGACATCGTCAGCCACTACTACCTGCACTTCAAGAGCCTTGATCAGCCGGGAGTATTGGCCAGGATTGCCGGGTGCCTTGGCGATCATAACATCAGCATCCAGTCGATGATCCAGCCCGAGCGTCACGATGCCGACTGTGTCCCCATTGTTCTGATGACCCACGCCGCCAAGGAAGCAGATATCGTCAAAGCGTTAAAAGAGATCGAAGCGTTTGACATCACCTGCCAACCCCCGCGACTGATCCGGGTCGAGCATGATCTAGGTTAAAAGGGTCGCAAAAAAAGAGCTCCCATCCTTTTTCAGGATGGGAGCTCCCCCCCCCCTCCGAACCCATTGCTAAGTCCCATACAATGTAGAGTGCATTGCCATCGGTTCAGTTCCTGATTGCGTATCACTATAATCAGGAGTTCTGAAAAAAATCTGACTGGGAATGGTTTTTTTTAAAAAAAACTGTTTTTTTAAAATTTTTTAGTTCGTCGATATTTCCGGTTCAACAATATAGCGCTTGATCTTACGGGTGGTGGTTTTCGGGAATTCATCCTCGCGCAGGGTGAATTTTTTCACCCGTTTGTAGTCGGCGAGTTCCTTGCCATAGGTCTGAATCTCGCGGCGGATCAAATTTTCAATTTCTCCGGCAGCAAGAGGCTTGTCCTTCTGCTCCCGCGCCAGGGTAAACAGGGCCTCTTCATCGGGGAAGACGACGGCGTATACCTCCTCAGCCGTCTTGCCGATACGATGGCCGTAGACCATGATTTCGGCAATATAAGGGCTTTTAAGCAGTTGATTTTCCACTTCTTCCGGGTAAACGTTCTTGCCGTTGGGGGTCACAATCAGATTCTTTACCCGCCCGCAGATGGAGAGCATGCCGTTTGTATCAATGCGGCCCAGATCGCCGGTACGGTACCAGCCATCCTGGAGAACCTCAGTCGTTGCCGCCTCATTATTGTAATAACCGAGCATGACATTGGGGCCTTTGACCAGAATTTCTCCCTCGCCATCAGGGTTAGGTTTGTCAATCCGCACCTCCACATCCTTCAAGGTTTCACCAACTGTGCCTGGCTTGCTGTTAAAGGGACTTTCCGCGGCAATGACCGGTGAGGTCTCGGTGATGCCGTAACCCTGATAGAGGGTCAGCCCCAGGTTACGGAATCCTTCAGAGATTGCCGGATCCAGGGCAGCGCCACCGCTGACAAAGGTGGTGTGTTCGCCCACCGCCTTTTTGACATTGGCAGCGACAATTTTGCGGGTCAACGCAAATTTATAGAGCATGCGCGATGTGGGTTTGGTGTCGATTTTTTTCATGATGCGGTCGTACAGGAGTCGATAGACTGCCGGCACGCCAAGCAGGAAGGTCGGTTTGATTTCATTGAGATTGTCCCCCAGTTTTTTGATCGATTCGGCAAAACTGATCCGGCCACCCAGGGCCAGGGGGAGAAGAATGCCGCAGACCTGTTCAAACACGTGGTTGATCGGC
>NZ_JCBCBS010000091.1:0-15806 GCF_059864205.1 Pelovirga sp. | reverse complement strand
GCGAAAAGGCCACTTCCAACATCTGTTCCAATCAGGGGATGTGTGCCTTGATGGTTTCCATCTACCTGGCGCTGCACGGCAAACAGGGGCTACGCCAGCTGGCTGAAATCAATTATGCCCGTGCCGCCTGGCTGAGCGAGCAAATTGCGCAACTTGACGGTTTTGCCCTGCCTTTTAATACACCGGTATTCAATGAGTTTGTGGTGACTTGCACCGAGCCGGTTGCCGATCTCAAAAAACGCCTGGAGCAACAGAAGATTCTTGCCGGCGTGGCCATCGGCCGCGATTACCCAGGTCTTGAGTCCGGCCTGCTGATCTGTGTTACTGAACAGAACAGCAGACAACAGATGGAACAACTGGTAGCAGCCCTGGCCGGAGGTAACCAATGATATCAACCGATTCCCGTGGTCTGATGCTTGACGAGCCCCTGTTGTTCGAGCAGTCCCAGCCGGGACGCATTGGCTACAGTCTACCTGATGCTGATGTGCCGCCGGCCTTGCCCGACATCGAACTACTGCGTGATGAGATCACTGACTTTCCCGAACTGTCGGAAGTTGATGTCATCCGCCATTACACGCGTCTTTCAACCTGGAATTACGGCGTCGACAGCGGCTTCTATCCATTAGGCAGCTGCACCATGAAGTACAACCCCAAGGTCAACGAGGTGGCGGCGCGCCTGCCCGGCTTCGCCGAGATTCACCCGCAGACGCCGGAAGCTCTCAATCAAGGGGCGCTGGAGCTGATGTATCGGCTCGAACAGGCGCTGGCTGAAGTCTCCGGCTTTCCCGCCATCTGTCTGCAACCTGCGGCCGGTGCGCAAGGGGAACTGGCCGGCATGCTGATGATCCGCGCCTGGCATGAGGCGCATGGCAGCAAGCGCACCAAGGTCATCATTCCCGATACCGCCCACGGCACCAACCCGGCCACCGCTGCTCTCTGCGGTTACGAGGTCGTGCCGGTAACTTCCACCGGCATCCTTAGCCTCGACGCTGTCGCCGCCGTCATGTCCGACGAGGTTGCCGCCCTGATGATCACCAACCCCAATACCCTGGGGCTGTTTGAAGCTAACATCCGGTCCATTTGTGAGCTGGTTCATGAACAGGGGGGGTTGGTCTATTGTGACGGGGCCAACCTCAACGCCCTGATGGGAATCAGCCGCCCCGGTGATCTGGGGATCGATGTCATGCATTTCAACCTGCACAAAACCTTTTCCACCCCCCATGGTGGCGGTGGACCCGGCGCCGGGCCGGTTGGTGTTGCCGAGAAACTGATCCCGTTTTTGCCGCTACCGGTGATTACGAAGGAAGGGGACAGCTACCATTTTGACTATGAACGCCCGCAGTCAATTGGGCGGGTCAAGTCATTCTACGGTCATTTCGGTATTCTGGTGCGCGCCTACAGCTATATTCTCGCCATGGGTGGTGACGGATTGAAAAAGGCCACGGAGTTGGCGGTGCTGAACGCTAACTATATCCGCGCCCGACTCGAAGGGGTGTACGCCCTGCCCTATAAAGAGCGCTCACTGCATGAGGTGGTATTTTCCGAAGAGAAGTTGGGGGGTGGCTGCCATACCCTCGATGTTGCCAAACGCCTGATCGACTACGGCTTTCATCCGCCGACCATTTATTTCCCTCTGGTGGTAACCGGCGCGTTGATGATCGAACCGACGGAAACCGAAAGCAAACAGATGATTGATGATTTCTGTGACGCGATGCTCGCCATTGCCGCCGAAGCCAAGCAGGATCCGGACAAACTGAAAAACGCCCCAAGTCGTGCCCGTAGGCGCCGGCTAGATGAAGCCACGGCTGCGCGCAAACCACGCTTGCGCTGGCAGCCACATTAGTGTCCACGGAAAACACGGAAATCACTGAAAAACCAAACAAAACCTTGAAGAGGCACCACCTGGCTTTTTGGTGAATGACTGTTTTTCTAACATGAAGCTTTTCTTCCGTGTTTTTCCGTGTTTTCCGTGGACTAAAAACGATCAGTTCGGCTTGGTCCCCTCAACCACCATCTCGGATTGCTTGGCCTTGATCTGCTCTTCGAGCTGCTGCAGGGCGTTGGCCAAACCGTTGACAAAACTCGGTGCCGATGCCGCCGGGACAATCAAAGTCGCCACCTCAACCGGCTCATTGTCGGGACCGTTCTGCGCCAGTTTGACCCGCAGGTTGCCGTTGGACAGGGATACGCTGGTAAAGCCGTCGGTAAAAATATGCATGGAAAGTCTCCTGAGTAATCGTCATTATAATGGTGGTAAATAATCAGCACCTGAAAATTGACAGTCATGCCGACCTCTGTCAACTGAAACCTACAATCTGGACGAATCAGAGCGACGACAGTTCTTCCACCACCAGCGGCAAGATCCCCTCCACCATCACTTGCACCCCTGCCTCATTAGGATGTATCCCATCGGCAAGATTCAGTTCCGGCTTGCCTGCCACCCCTTCCAGGAAAAAAGGATAGAGGGGCACGTCGAATTCCTGCGCCAATTCCGGATAGATTTTATCAAAACTGTTATAATAATTTTCGCCCATGTTGCGCGGGGCGAGCATGCCGGCAAGTAACAGGCTGATCTGTCGCTGCTTGAGGCGCTCAATAATGGCGGCGAGGTTGGTTCGAGTCTGGTCGGGATTCAAGCCGCGCAAGGCGTCGTTGGCTCCCAGGGCAAGGACGACCAGATCGGGATTATCGGTCAGACTCCATTCGAGACGGGCAGCGCCACCGGCACTGGTGTCGCCGGAGATACCGGCATTGATAACGCGCACCTGATGACCTTGTTCAATAAGTGCCCGTTCAAGTTGAGCCGGAAAGGCCTCACTTTCCGCCAGGCCATAACCGGCCGTCAGGCTGTCACCCAGCACCAGGATGGTCATGGGCGCAGCCGCTGTCAGGGTCAGAGGTACAGCTAAAAAGAGCAGCAATAACCAGCAAACAGGAGTTTTCATGCCTGATCCTATCATTGAAATAAACGATCTTCATTTAAGTCTAGTCGGTGGTGCCGGGCCGGTCAAGATCCTGCGCGGTATCGACCTGCGCGTGGAGAGCGGAGAAACCGTCAGTGTTGTTGGCCCGTCCGGGGCCGGCAAAACTACCTTGCTGATGGCCCTGGCCGGGCTGGAACCAGCCACCAGCGGCACCATCAGGGTCGCCGGCACGACCCTCAATGGCCTCGACGAAGATGCTCTGGCGCGTTTTCGCCGTGCTCACATTGGCATTGTTTTTCAATCCTTTCACCTGATCCCGACCATGACGGCGCTGGAGAATGTCGCCCTGCCGCTGGAATTTTCCGGTGACGATACGGCGCTGGAGCGTGCAGCGGCAGCATTGACAGCCACCGGACTGGCGCAGCGCAGCGGCCATTTTCCTGGTGAGCTGTCGGGCGGAGAGCAACAGCGTGTCGCTCTGGCGCGCGCTTTTGTTACCGAACCGGCGTTGATTCTCGCTGATGAGCCAACCGGCAACCTCGACCGCAATACTGGTCTGATGGTGATGGACCTGCTTTTTTCTTTGCAACAGGAAAAAGGGACATCCCTGATACTGATCACCCATGATACAACCCTGGCCCAGCGCTGCCAACGCACCATCCGCATTGCCGACGGTCGGCTTGTCCCTGATGGAGACAACCCCTCATGATGGATTTGCTGACGCAATCACTACGGCTGATGCGGCGGGAACTGCGTCACGGTTTACGAGGTTTCGGGGTCTTTGCCACCTGCCTGTTCCTCGGGGTGTTTGCTGTCGCCGCCATCGGTAATTTCAGTGCCGCCGCCCGTTCAGGCCTGCTCGATGATGCCGGTGCCCTGCTGGGCGGTGATCTGGAACTGCGCCTCGCCCATCGCCCGGCTGATGATGAACAACTTGAATTTTTGCAACAGAACGCAGTTGTTTCCAGCACCCTGCAACTGCGCACCATGGCTCTGGCGGTTGGGTCAGAACAGCGACGACTGGTTGAACTCAAGGCCGTCGATGATCTCTACCCCCTCTATGGCCGGCTCCTCCTCGATCCCCCGCAACGCCTTGAGCAGGCCTTTGCCGAACGCGATGATCTGCCCGGCGCCCTGGTTGAATCGTCTTTCCTTGATCGCCTTAACCTGGCTGTCGGCGACCTCATTCAGCTCGGTTCAACCCAATTTCAGATCCGCGGCCGGCTGATCAACGAACCAGATCGCAGCTTTGGTGCCTTTACCCTCGGACCGAGAATCATGATTGACCAGGCCCGACTGATGCCAACCGGGTTGGTGCAACCGGGCAGCCTGGTTGATTATAACTATCGTTTAAAACTTGCTGACCGGGAACTGGTAGACGAATTCCGCCGTGAACTGGAGGCCCGCTTTCCCGACGCCGGCTGGCGCATCCGTACCTGGCGCCAGGCAACGCCGCGCATCAGTGATTTTCTCGATCGCATGGAAACCAACCTGACGCTGCTGGGGCTCTGTGCCCTGTTGCTGGGCGGGCTCGGGGTGACCGGCGCGGTGCGTGGCTACCTTGGCGGGAAGGTCAGCCACATTGCCACGATGAAATCCCTGGGCGCATCCCGGAAGCTGATTTTTACCACTTATCTGGCACAGATTCTCTTTCTCGGCGCTATCGCCACCCTTGCCGGGCTTATCTGCGGGGCAGCTATTCCCTGGCTGCTCAGCAGTCTATTGGGCAGTAACCTGCCCTTCCCCGTGACGGTGGCGATTTTCCCCAGAGTGTGGGTCATTGTTGCCATTTTTGGCCTGCTGACGGCACTGCTGTTTTCCCTTAAGGAGCTGGGGTCGGCCTGTCGCATCCCACCGGCCCTGTTGTTTCGCGGCTACGTTGAAACGCGTAAAAAAACCAGCGGCACCGGGGTGCGGGTTGCCATGACCATCACCGCTGCCCTGCTCATCGCCGTTGCCCTGTTCAGTAGCGCCGATCAGCGCCTGGCCTTGTGGTTTATCAGCGGTGCTGCCGGGTGTTTTGTGTTGTTTCATCTGCTCGCTGCACTGGTCATCAAGCTGACGCGGATGGTTCCCCGACCCTCACAGCCGCTGCTGCGATTGGCCCTGACCAGCCTGAAAAGTCCCGGTTCACCGGCGAGCAATATCGTTTTCTCCCTGGGGATCGGCCTGACCGTACTGGTGCTGATTGTGCAGATTCAGGGAAACCTCAACAGCCTGGTGACCACCACCCTGCCGGAAAAGGCGCCGACCTTCTTCTTTTTTGACTTGCAACCGCAGCAAATTGAGCCGTTTAACGCAATGCTTGCTGACTACTCCCAGGATGTCACCTTTGATGCATCACCAACCCTGCGTGGACGCATTACCGCCATTGCCGGGGTCCCGATAACAGAACGAACCATTGATCCGTCAGTGCGCTGGGCGATTCGTGGTGACCGCTTTTTCAGCTATGCTGCCGCCATGCCCGCCGGTACCCGGATCACCGCCGGCGACTGGTGGTCGGACGATTATCAGGGACCACCGCTGCTCTCCATCACCAGCGATCTGGCCGCAGGGTTCGGCGTCGGCATTGGCGACACTATCAGCGTCAGTGTCCTCGGTCGCACCATCACTGCGGAAATTGCCAATCTGCGCAGCGTTGACTGGTCAACACTGGAACTCAATTTCGCCCTGATCTTCGCGCCGGGCACCCTCGAACAGGCACCCCACAGCTTTCTCGCGGCAGCCCATCTGCCGGCGGAGCAGGAAGAGGAACTCTATCGCCGGATCACCGCCGCCTTCCCCAACGTATCTGCGGTTTCGGTACGCGAAATCCTCGCCAATGTCGCGCGTAACCTTGAACATATCGGCTGGGCCTTCAAAGGGATGGCGGCAATTACCCTGCTGACCGGATTTCTGGTGCTGATCGGTGCCATCTCTGCCGATCAACATCGCCGCATCCGTGATGCTGTCATCTACAAGGTGTGCGGGTCCACCCGCCAGGACATTATGCGGGTCTTTGCTGCCGAATTTCTGCTGCTTGGACTTATTACCGGCGGAGTCAGTCTGTTCATCGGCACCCTGGCGGCCTTTGCCATTCTCGAGGGTCCACTGAACAGTGATTTTCAGCTGCAGGGCGTTGCGGTGCTGTTTACCCTGTTAACGGGAATTGCCCTGACCATGATCCTGGGGTTGCTCGGCACCTGGAAAGCCCTGGGGCAAAAAGCTTCTACCTATCTGCGTCGCTGACTTAACTATGGATTCTACGACTGTGCTTTGCCTAAGCGCAGAATAACTGAAGGATTCTGTTCCTAACGATTGTGACTCTATTGTCCTGGGCGTAGCCGCAGGTTCCAGATTGGCAGCTGGTCGTAGCTGGGAAGGCGGGACAGACTCTCAATGTTCCGGGTCGTTTTCACATTGTGAGCCATATGAACAAGGCCATTGATAAAACACGGACGATCAAATTGCAGGATCTATATCACTCCTGGTATTTTGCCGGAATCGGTGGTCACCCGCGACTTTTGCGGGTGACCTATATTCCCCGATATTCCTTTGTTAGTGAGTTGCGGATTTGTCCTCCATAAAAGCTGGAAAAATCATATTTAGAAAATAAAAAATGACAAAGGGAGAAATAACCACCAAAAGTGCCCCCATGAGCCCTTCCTTGAAGGTTTCAATACTGTTGGGAATAATCGGCAGACTATAATGCATGAACCCATTAAAGGTGAGTGAAAACGCCTGACCACCGATCACGACATTCCAACGCATCATGAACACCCCTAACAAGACCAACAATGATGCGGTAACGGCACGACGAACGGTAATGCGCGGCAAGAGCAGCAGGATGAAAGGAATAACATTTCCAAGCAGCCCCTGCATAATAAAAATCTGTGTAAAATCATGGACGTAAATGACCTGACGCAAAGCATCCCAGGATTTCACCGCAGTGTATCCGCGGAAGATCATGTCAAGCACTTCAAGAGTCAGTGCCAGCGTCATAAAAATAAGCAGGTATTTAGAAGTCATTTTAACTTCATGATCCTGCATGCTGTTCAGTTCCTCATAGCTAAATTCAGAGCGGTCATGACCAATGGTTTCAGGCAAAAAGAAGTTCCATCCGCCTTTTGCCGCCCGTTTCCGTATTTCCATAAACACGTAATAGCTCACGATACAAAGAGCTATACCCGAAACCACGGCGGAGAAGATGAAAATCACCGGCATCAATGGTGTCATCCACAGGGCGTTGGCCTTGACCGAACCAAAGATAAAACCGGCATAACCGTGCAAAAAACACGCGACCGGGATCCCCAGTCCGGCAAGAAACTTGACCGCCTTGTGATCGGATTCAAGCGCTTCCTTGGAGACATCCATCGCTCCCAGCGAAATAACCCGATAAACCTGTAATAAAAGGCTTTGATATACGGTGCGACTGTTCTTTGCTGAAAGACGGACAACCGAATCAACAATGAACTTGCGATAGACAAACCAGATCTCAGCGGCAACAATGCAGGCATAGGTCATGAAAACAATGCCGAAGGCGGAAATGGCCGAAGTAAAATGTGGCGTCATCAGAACGTGAATGCCCCGGAACGGCTGGGTCAGATGTAACAACAGCGGCAACATCGCAACCGGTAGCAGAGCGAAAGAAAAAACCAGCGCGAAACGGGCAATCTGCTTGAGTTTCTCAACGCCGAAAACATGATATAACGAAGACAAAACAAAGGCGCCGGCAACCAGTCCGGTCATATAGGGATACATGACAATCTGGATCGACCAATAAACGTACTCATTAGGCAAAACAAAAAGATCTTTTACCGTCCAGGCTTCTCCATGGACAACCATCGCCGCTATCTGTTCAACCATGACTAGTGTACCTCCTTGCTCAGCCCGAGGTAAAACACCTGTGGCTTGGTTCCATATTCATCGCGCAACACCCCGACTCGATCACGCAACACAGTCATTGCTACCGGATCCTTGGGATCACGCAGGTTGCCTATTTTGCGCGCGCCGAAGGGGCACGCCTGAGCGCAGGCAGTGTTGCCACCCTTGGAGATGCGGTGATAACAGAAGTTGCATTTGTCCGCCACATGCGCCACAGGATGAAAAAAGCGAACGCCGTAAGGACATCCCATAACGCAGTAGCCACAACCGATACACCATTTTCGATCGATTAGTACGACCCCGTCAGCAGTCTGGTAGGTTGCTCCGACCGGACAAACCTGAACACAAGCCGGGGATTCACATTGATTACAGAGTTTAGGCACAAAAAAAGCCTGGGCAATATCTTCATCTCTTACCTCGGCTATACCCGAAACGTTCTGATCGATCCCTTTCTTGGTAAACCCGTTCAGCGCGCCTTTCGGTGAATCAGCCAGCACCTCGCCGTCTTTTTTAAGCACGTAACGTTCAACCCAGGTCCGGGTCACATTGGCTTCGATTGGAATATCGTTTTCGATTTTGCAGGCTTTGACGCAGAGCCCGCAACCAACACACTTGTGAGTATCAACGAGAAAACCCCAGCGCAATTCCGGGCGTTGAGCCAGCAGCTCTTTTGGATCAAGCATTACTAGCGCCGATGACGACAGGGCTGCTCCGGTGACGAACACTGCGGTCTGTTTGATAAAGTCACGCCTCTTCATCATCACATCTCCTCGAGGCTGGGATTGTGGGGGTTATGACAGGCACTGCATTCAATTCCGACATTGTGCTCTGACGGGTTGATCCCAGGAATAGCGTTACGTCCGCTTGAAGGTGTGTAGAGTTGACTGTGACAACGCAGACACAGTTCACGGGAACGATCTATAGGCAGTTTTTCAGGATTTTCAGGATGATCAAACGCAGCGCCATGACAATTCTCGCACTGGATCAGCGCGTGCTGAGCCACCGTAAACACCTCGGCCACGTCATAGTGGCAATCCTGGCAGTAACTGCTACCCCGGTATTTAGCCGGGAAATCCTTCCATTCCTGCTCATTACTCAATCGATGAAAACCAAAGGTGTACCCACGCTCCTGAACCCCAAAATCTTCCGGCACGTAAAAAGCCCGAAATAAGAGAATCAGAACAACAATGGCCGCCACAACATAAAGTGGCCTCCAGACATGGCTTTTCACAACAAACCTCCTCATCCAAGACAAGATAAAACAATATTTTGCAATATTAAGCCCTTGTTTTTTTTTGTCAAGATTTCTTTTAGATAAAATATATCCCGCATAATTATTTATATATATTAGTACTTTAAGACGTTATATCGACATTTTTTCCCTCACCCATTATTTTGGTTTTTGAGAAGCCTTTTCAATAATAAATAATTATGGAAATCAGCTAAAAACTCGTCTATAAATAACTGCGTTCTATTTTTATCCCGTTAACGCCCGGAAGCTTCCAGGGTCAATCGGCAATTTTGGCAGGGCCAAGAGATTCAAGCAATTAAAAGCAAAAGTAGCACAATACGCCGCACATGCAACAGCTCAGCTTAACGCAAAAATTATCGAAAAAGGCCAACCGTACGCGAACCATCTTAATATTGGTGTGAGGATTCATACATGACCCAAAATCAAGTCAGTCTTACTGAACGAGTAGAAGAACTGATCCAACAGGTTGCTATTCTTAACGACCGAGTCGGACGGATGGAAAAGCAGATACAACCATTTGAGCAGCCGATCCAACAGGCTACGGATCCTGTCATAAAATCTGCGAAACCAACCAACATCCCTCCCTTGAATGAAGAAAAATCGCTGTTACTCAGTGGCAGCACCCTGCTCAAACACGTGTCGGCAGCATCATTTCTGCTGGTCATCGGTCTTGGCTTGCGCACCCTGTCCGACGGCGGCATGTTTGGCCAATTGGCGGGCACCATTCTGGGCCTGGGTTATGCTGCCACACTCATTGCCTGCGGTTCTATCTTTTACCACAAAAAGAATACCATGGCGCCCCTGTTCACCGTCATTGGTGCTCTTTTAATGTTCAGCATCCTGCTGGAAACCCATACCCGCTTTTCCACTTTGCCGGCAGAAGCTGTTTACCTGATGCTGGCCGTCACCGGCATGGCCCTGGCCATGATCAGCTTCTACTACAAAGCCGCCCTGCCCATCATTATCGGCACCCTTGGGATGTGCCTGACCGCGGTAGCCATTGATTACCCTAACCCGATTTTCCCCTACCTGGGACTGATGCTGTGGCTGTCCAATATCCTTGGTTTCTTCGCTTCCCGGATCAAGCGCTGCTCCTGGCTACGCTGGTTGCTGATGCTGACGACCCATTTCATGCTCCAGATCTGGGGTCTTAAAATCAGTGGCGTGCTCAGTGGCACAGCGACGCAGCAACATATCAGTGCAGGCTGGTTTGTTCCCATTGTCACCCTGATCGGCTTCACCTTCGTGCTGATTTCCCTGTTTGGCATTATCCGCAGTGGCGACGAAAAAATATCCAAATTCGACTACAGTCTGCCTGCCATCAATGCTGCCTGGTGTTACGTCGCGGGAATCTACGCGCTCAAGAGTCCGGAATTGTTCGGCGTACCTGCTGCCATTGCTGCCGGATTCCACTTCGCTCTGGTGTTCTGGCTGGCCCAGCGCAAGCGCGTCAATGCACCCGGAACCAATACCTTTACCGCCGGCGGGGTGATTCTGGCGGGACTGTCCCTGCCGGCTCTGATGGGCGGAATGTTGCTACCCCTGCCGTTTTTATCGCTCCTTGCCCTTGGCATCTGCATCTGCTCCAACATCTGGAGCAGTGGCGGCATGCGCATCACCTCCTATGTTTTACAGGGCTATATCCTTGTGATCATCGCCATGGAGGCCCTTGCCAACCTCACCGTTGCTCCGGTACCCTTAATGAGCATTGCGCTGATCAGCGCTTACCTGGCGATCCACCACTACAGCTATTGCCGTCAGAATCCGCCGCCGGCTGAATCAGTCGCCTTCTCCCGCTACGACACCCACGACCGCAGTGCGGCCTTGCCGCTGCTTAGTGGCCTGTCCATCGCACTGATCGCAGCCTCGGCCCTGGGCTATTTCATCTTGAGTCGCAATTATAGCGGAGAGCTTAACGTTGCCTTTACCGGCCTGGTCTCCCTGCTGATTAATGGTACCGCGATTGTGCTCATGTCCCTTGCTGCCTACCGTAACAACCGGGAACTGCGTAACCTGTCTTGTCTCATCATGGTCATGGGGGGGGCCAAGGTTTTCGTCTATGACATGCTGCAGATCAGCGGTCCCTGGCTGGTCGTTGGACTGCTTGCCTTCGGCATTGCCGCGGCCCTGCAGTCCCTGATTCTGGCTCGCTGGAAGGACCGCAAGGAGCCGGATAAGGAACATCTGACACCAGCCTAGACCTGTGGTGCCAGCTGGCATGTCAGCCACTACCAAACAAAAAGCCCCGCAGTAATGCGGGGCTTTTTGTTTGGTGCTTGATTACCTGGCGGTTTGTCGATCCTGTTCCTCAGTTCATCCCGAGGAGTTGTTTCAGGATCGCGGGCTTGTGCTCTTCTTCGGCCAGCACCGTATGACACGTATCACAGTCCATGGCGATCAACTCACCGGTTGCTGCTTCGTGCTGGTAATTATGACAACGAAAACAGCCATCGTGGCTCATCCAGTTGGCGTAAGTATTCCACTGGATCTGCATCTCCGGAAATACATTTTCAACGTAGGCGGCCTGTGTTCCGGCAATCGCTTGATCAACCAGATATTGTTTCTCGCTATAAAGCTCCGGATAGTTATTCCGGTAAAAGGTACGCAGTTCACTGGCAATGGCAGTTCGTGCTGCATCGTGAGATGGATACTCAACAGCTACAACGGCCTTGGCCTGCCGTTTAACGTAGGGAAGCTCCTGGGGAATGTCACGAGTGAGAATTTTTTTATCAAGGGCTTCATCAGCACCAAGGTAGACATGGCTTGGTCGGTTGTGACAATCGATACAATCCATAACCCGTTCCTGCAGATGAGTCGCATTAGCGATCTGTTCTTCAGCATCGCTGTCGCGATAAACAAGCACGCCGCTGTCTGCTTTCCTTTGCATGACTTCCGGTATGATACTGCGTTCCCAATCGGCAGCTACATAAGTAATTTCGTTGCCCGGATCCACATGCCAGTGAATGCCATGGGACTCTGACGCCTGATCACCGGCACTGCCAATCTTCATCAGCAACACGGTCTGGACATGAGTATTGGCCTCATCCTCCAAAAACTTGTCCTTGATGCGCAAACGATCGCCGTGGAACATTTCCGGACGATGGCACTCCATACAGGTACCACTGGCCGGACGCAATCCGTGAACCGGAGTTGCGATGGGACGGGCAAAGGTATCAGCAACTACAGCATAGAGCTGGCGCACGCCGGAGATCTTTGATTTAGCCACCCACTTGGCGCCGCTGCCGATGTGACAATCGACACAGGCAACACGGGAGTGAGCAGAATTCTGATAAGCGGTATATTCAGGCGTCATGGGCACATGACAGAACTCGCCACAGAACGCATTGGATTCCATATAGTGATAACCGCTATAGGCAAGAACACCGACGACAAACAGGTTAATACAGGTCAAAAATACCCCGATAAAAATCATCTTGCGCAAACGATCGAAGCCTGAATCGTCGGCCAGCTTATCCCGAAAATAGGCCAGGGTAAAAAGACGAACCTCTTCTTTCCCCTTGGAAAAAAACAAGCCGATAAATATCAGCACCAGCCCACCGATAAATCCCGGACCAAGCACCATATAAACCAGGCCGGCAAAATAGGTATTGGGAATGCCGAATGCCAGGTCGTAAAGTACAGCTCCGACCAGAAACGGAAAGATCACCGTTACGGCCATAGCGCCGACTAGCGATACTCTACTTTTCGCAATTCCTTTGAAAAAAGTTTTGGGGATATCTGCCAAACTGGTTGACGTGACACCCGTGTCATTCTTTTTCTGATTGTCTTCCATTCGTTTTCCTCCTGCGGGTGGGACATTATTGGTCGAACATTATTGCTGCTCGAGCGGCACATTGAGATGGTGAATTTGCTCTTCTACCAGGATATGTTCAAAAAAGTGCCGATTCACTAGCACTTTGCTTGCTATTTGTCAATGCCCTCGGCCGCCCTGATTCATAAAAAATCAACGTGCAACCCGCTGAAAAAACTCAGACAAGAGTCCTTGGAGCTAAAAAATTTTAATCTTGCCGGCCAATTTATCAAGGCGCCTAACAAATGCTAGATCTTGAAACGGTTTCTCACAATCCGCATCACCAGGACCCCCAGAATCGTTAGTACCAGCCCGACACAGATCATCAGGTAGCCGATGCCGTAGGCATCACCCCAGCCCCAGAGATCTTTCCCCTTCATCAGGATCACAATGCCGACGCCGACAAAGGTCGTCAAACCGCCAACGATGTAAACACCAAGAGAGAAAATCGACAGAATTAAATCTTTTTGCATATTGTTCATTGTTAATGATCTCTACAAACAATTCGGGGCCACCAGCCGGCAGCCCCGAATATTCAGCTAAAAATTGCGGCCAATTAATGCGTATGGCCACCCAGGAGGAAGGCATAGATCATCAATACCAGCAACCCAAGACCAATAAACAAGGCGAGGAAACCAAAGGTTTTAATGATGAAATCATAAGCGATACCACTGGGTTTTTCTTTAATGTACTGATCGAGAATACCTGCTTCTTCATAACGCTGCCACTGGTCAGCACGTTCCTCGATGAACTCTTCTTTACTCAACTCGCCATTAAAGATAACGAAGTCCATGGGGAACTTCTCCGGACGTCCATGGGTATTGAAGAAGTGGACGGTAAAGATGAAGCCGGTTGCCAGCAACGCCTCATCCGAATGGATGATGGTGGCCACATTGAGCGACCAACCGGGCAGGAAGGCGGCAAAGAACTCCGGGAACCAGAGCATCAAACCTGAACCACCGATAGCAAACATACCCCAAAAGACCGCGATAAAGTCAAACTTCTCCCAGTAGGTCCAGCGCTCAAAGGTCGGCTTGGGACCAAGGAACAAAAACCAGCGCACCATTGCCGTAACGTCGCGAATATCACGCAGGTTGGGACACAGGGATTCGGGGCCGAACAGGCGCTGGAAGAATTCAGCCGGATATTCCAGTTTGTAGAACAGGAACTTGGCACTCATAAAGAGAGCAACACCAAAGTAGACAAATGTGATCACCGCACCGAGACGATGCAAATCAGCTGCCATCGGGGCTCCACCAAAAAAACCCATCAACACCTTGGCCCATTCCTGGTCGGCAAACTTCAGGGGAATACCCGTCATCGACAACAGCAGAAAGCTGATAATAACCAGTAAATGCAGGAAAATGTGGGTTTTGGTGAAACGCCGGTAAACCTTATGGGCATCGGGGATCACATGGAAGTGACCCGCTATCATGGCACGATGTTTCTGGCGGTTATCAACAAATCCACGGAACAACCAGAACAAAGAGTGTACCCAGAACACCCCAAAGGTGGATACCAGCAAGGTGGTCATACTGACAAAGGTCCACCACAAAATCGGATAGTTTTCACGATCCGTCATATCGCCGTGAGAATAAAATTTAACGAACTGCGCCGACGAGTTAGAGTGACAGGCGCCGCAGGTACCAATCAGATTCTCAGGATACAGGGTAGAACGTGGATCATTATGAGGGAAGATGGCATGAGAGGTATGGCAGTTTGCACAACCGGCTACCTCATCAGGATAACCAAGACGATAATTCTTGCCGTGATAACTGCTTAAATAGGAGCTTACCGCAACGGTCATGACGTTGTTGCGCTCCATCATCTGGCGATCAGCGTGGCACTTCATGCAGGCATCGGTGTGAAACTCCCAATGGCCCGGATCACCCGGCTGCCCAATTTCGCTGATCGCATGCAGGTTGTGACAATCGAGACAAGCGGCTGAGTCCATATTTCCGGCCATGACTGCCTGACCGTGGCTCGATTCCTGCCATACTTCATTGGTATCAAAGTGACATTCAGCACACTTGGCCGAAGCGATATTTTTGTCACCCGCCCAAGGCCGGTGGGTGTGAATATCCCAATGGCAACTTGAGCAATCGATTCCTGACAGCATATGGACACTGGCATAGTGTTCCGCCGTCTCGACCTTATGACAGCGCACGCACATGGGTGGTTGCGGGGTAATCTCGCCACTCATGTGACCTTCAACATCAACCAGATCAACGTGACAGGCGACACAACCGTTGGGACCATGAACCGATGTCGCAAAGCCGTCAGCTGAGACAACATCGCTGTGGCACATCAGACAGGTTTCAGGTGAAGTCACCAGAGTGGGCTCAGCCAGCGCCTGCGAACTGGATAACATTGTCAGCAGCAACACCAACAGGAAGACAAGATTATGCATCGAAACTCTCCTTGGATAATTATCAGAACCACATTGACAAACAACGGCAAATGCATCCAGGGCAAGACGGAGGAGATAGAAAAATCTTTCCACTCCCCGGTGGCAGTCTTGCACTAGCCACAACACACGCTAATGTACATTTATAACATACAGGGCAAAGACTACTCTGAACTTGAAAAGAAGGCAACAAAAACCCTTCTTATTTACCGTCAAAAGAAGCTAATACTCTGATATATATATAAGTTTAAACATTTATCTATTCAAGACACTGTATACAATATACAAAAAAGGCGACCCTCGCATGAGAATCGCCTTTTTAGATTATTCTGTGTGTTGCTAGTGCTTAGTGCATTAAGCGCCCATACCGGCACGCAGCAATTCAACCACCGTGTCAGTAAAGGGGTTGGCGTAGAGGGCAATAATACAGATAACGAAAACGTAAATTGCCAGGGACTCGATCAGGGCCAGACCGACCATCATATTGGTCAGGATCTTACCGGATGCGCCGGGATTGCGGGCAACACCTTCACAAGCCTTGCTGATCGC
>NZ_JCBCBS010000087.1:0-52103 GCF_059864205.1 Pelovirga sp. | reverse complement strand
AACAGCCTGACGACCAAAAGCGTCGACGAACTGGCGGAGTTACGCCGGCGCAAAATGCGGATTCTCTACTTTGGTCTTGAAAGTGGCGATCCCGACACCCTGCTGCTGGCGAACAAGGGGTTTTCACCGGAGCAGATGCTGGTCCTGTGTCAGAAGACTCAGGCTGCTGAGCTTAAGCTGTCGATCACAGCGATCCTTGGCCTTGCCGGACGCAAGCGCAGCAGCGAACATGCGCAGGCAACGGCGGCCTGGATCAACGCGTTATCACCGGAATATTTTTCCTTGCTGACCATGTTCCGCCGTCATAACGATGGCTATTTCACGAAAATCGAACCCTTAAGCCATGGTGAAGTTCTTGAGGAAGCGCTGGCCGTTGTCCGCAAGCTGAACCCGCAAGGGACAATTCTGCGCTCCAATCACGTCTCCAACAGTCTGAATCTGGCCGGACGCTACCCCCGTGATCGTGAGGCAATCATCGCTCAGGCCGAAACAGCACTACAGCAGGCACGTCAGCATCCACGCTGGTTCAACGAAGTGCCTGATTATGAAGAGACCCTTTTTTGAACTGATCAAATTCTGCCTTTTTTCTTGGCATTTTTTTCAAGCACCAAATTCGAGTTGCCTCCCTGACTGTCTCGATTTATATTCATATTTAACAAATATGGTAACTATTCAGCTCTATCCTTGCGCAGGGCCTTTGGCTCCTGTGGCAAGGGTTTTTGTCGCCATGGACGGCGACAAAAAGCGGTCATGGATGACGAAAAGCGTCCCTTGACATAGGATTTCCGACCCGGTGCTGAACAGATACCAAATATGAATATTTGGAGGATGCTATGGCAATGACAAGCCTAAGTATTTGAGATCATTGGGAAGATTATATCAAGAATGAGGTCGCTAGCGGACGCTACGGCTCCGCAAGCGAAGTTGTTCGAGATGCCCTGCGCACTATGGAGGAGCGTAAAATCAGGCTAAATGCCCAGACTGATTTGAAACATAACGGTCGATATACCGAGGGTCAATGGGGCAAGAACCAGCGCAATATTTACCTGAAAGCCCTCGAGAAGCGCTTCGAATGGTTGGCAGAGCACCCGCGTCCGGGCAAACATCGTCCGGATGTGATGGATGATTATTACAGCTTCCCCCAAGGAGAACACGTTATCTTTTATCAGATAAAAGGAGGCTCCATTGATATTATCGGTATCCTGCACAGGCAGATGGATATGCTCACCTATTTTTGGTCAGACAGCACCGACGGGTAACCTAATCAAACAAAGGAACTGACAATTCCAATAACCTTAGAAATCTGTGTGAAACTTTTGTGTATCTTTGAAAGCTTTATTTTTCAATAGTTTAGCTTAGATTTTCACTCCCACTCGATTGTTGCCGGCGGCTTGCTGGAGATATCATAGACCACCCGGTTTACCCCTTTCACCTCGTTGATGATTCGGTTGCTGATACGGGCGAGGTCGGCGTAGGGCATGGGGTACCAGCCGGCGGTCATGAAATCTTTGGTCTCGACCGCACGCAGGGCGATGACGTATTCGTAAGTACGGCCATCCCCCATCACCCCCACCGATTTGACCGGCAGGAAGACAGCAAACGCCTGACTGATCTTGTGGTAGTGACCGCTCTCGTAGAGTTCGTCGATATAGATGGCATCGGCGCGGCGCAGAATATCGCAGTATTCTTCTTTAACCTCGCCCAGCACCCGCACTCCCAAACCCGGGCCGGGGAAAGGATGACGCCAGACCATCTGTTTTGGCAGACCGAGTTCTTCGCCGACGGCGCGAACCTCATCCTTGAACAGTTCACGCAAGGGCTCGAGTAATTTGAGCTTCATATAGTCGGGCAGACCACCGACATTATGATGACTTTTGATGTTATGGGCCTTACCGGTCTTGGCCCCGGCCGATTCAATGACATCAGGATAGATGGTCCCCTGGGCCAGCCACTGGGCATCCTCAACCTCGGCGGCCTGCTCTTCAAAGATATCGACGAACAGGTTACCGATAATTTTGCGCTTTTTCTCCGGGTCGGCCTCCCCTTTCAAACCATCATAAAAACGCCGTTGGGCGTTAACCCGTGTCACCTTGACACCGAGGTTGCCGGCGAAGGTGGCCATCACCTGATCACCTTCGTCAAGGCGCAACAGGCCGTTGTCGACAAAAACACAGTGGAGCTGATCACCGATGGCGCGATGGATCAGCGCCGCCGCCACCGAGGAATCGACGCCACCTGACAGACCGAGGATCACCTGCTCGGTGCCGACCTGTTCACGAATACGGGCGACGGCATCATCAACAATCTTCCCTGGCGTCCACTGCCCGCTGCAGCGACAAATTTTACGGACAAAGGTGCTCAACATCAGCTCTCCCTGAGGGGTATGATTCACCTCGGGGTGAAACTGCACACCATAGAGGTTGCGCTGGGGGTTCTGGATGGCGCACACCGGCGCGTTAGTCGTTCGGGCAACGACCTCAAAGCCGGTAGGCACATCCTCAACGTGATCACCGTGGCTCATCCACACCGAACTGGTGCCTTCGGTAAAAAATCCGTCAAAAAGGTCGCCCGGCCGGCCAACCGCCTCAAGCACGGCATGACCGTATTCCCTTTTTCCTGCCGCCACTACCTTGCCACCGAAATGCTGGCTCAGCAACTGCATGCCGTAGCAGATACCCAGAACCGGCACGCCAAGCTCAAACAGAGATTCCTCAACCGGCGGGGCATCAGCGTCGTACACTGATTTGGGGCCACCAGACAGGATAATGCCGCTGGGTTTGAAAGCACGAATCTCAGCCATGGTCATATCATAGGGATGAAGCTCGCAATAAACCCGCGACTCGCGCACCCGGCGGGCAATCAATTGGGTGTACTGGGAACCAAAATCAAGGATCAGAATCCGTTCGCTGTGGATAGTTGACATCTTAGCTGCCATTCCCCTCAATCCGGTAGTTGGGTGATTCCTGGGTGATGGTAACATCATGGACATGGGATTCCTTGAGCCCGGCATTGGTAATACGCACAAACTGGCCGTTACGCTGCAATTCACCAATGGTGCGACAGCCGGTATAGCCCATGCCGGAACGCAGACCGCCGATCAGCTGGTGGATATTGTTGGAAAGTGGGCCGCGAAACGGCACCCGTCCCTCGATCCCCTCCGGCACCAGTTTGACGTCCTGTTCTTCCGCCTGAAAATAACGATCCTTGCTTCCTTGTTTCATCGCTCCCAAACTGCCCATACCACGGTAGGACTTGTAGGTCCGGCCCTGATAAAGGATGGTTTCACCCGGGGATTCCTCGGTACCGGCGAACAGGGAGCCGATCATGACAATATCGGCACCGGCGGCAAACGCCTTGGGTAAATCGCCGGAAAATTTAATACCGCCATCGGCAATCAGCGGAATTCCGGCATCCAGGGTAACGCCGGCAACATTCTGAATAGCGGTAATCTGCGGCACACCAATGCCGGCAACAACGCGCGTGGTGCAGATAGAGCCGGGACCAATACCAACCTTGACGGCGTCGACACCGGCATCGATCAGCGCCCTGGCGGCAGCGGCGGTGGCAATATTACCGGCCATCAACTGCACAGACGGATATTTGGCGCGCAGCCATTTGACCGAATCGATAACTTTCTGACTGTGACCGTGGGCGGTATCTACGACCAGCACATCAACCCCGGCCTGAATCAGGGCTGCGGCGCGAGCCTCGAGATCATCACCGACACCGACGGCTGCACCCACCCGCAAACGGCCGAAGTCGTCCTTGCAGGCGTTGGGATACTTGCGCACCTTTTCAATGTCCTTGATGGTGATCAACCCTTTGAGCACAAAATCATCGTCCACAACCAGCAGTTTTTCTATGCGGTGCTTGTGCAGGTGAAACTTGGCTTCTTCCAGGGTCGTGCCGGGGGGAACCGTAACCAGTTTGTCCTTGGTCATGACATTGGCAATGGGCTGTTCCAGATTGGTTTCAAAGCGCAGATCACGATTGGTCATGATACCGACGAGCTTACCGTTCTGGGTGATGGGGACACCGGAAATGCGATATTTATTCATCACCACCAGGGCATCGGAGATCTTCTGATCAGGGGCCATGGTGATCGGATCGACAATCATCCCGCTTTCTGATTTTTTGACCTGATCGACCTCAATCGCCTGGGCTTCAGGGGTCATGTTTTTATGGACAATCCCCAGTCCGCCTTCACGCGCCATGCAGATCGCCGTGCGTGATTCGGTCACCGTGTCCATCGCCGCTGACAGCAGAGGGATATTGAGCCTGATCGTCCGCGTCAGTTGCGCGGAAAGATCCACATCTTTGGGAAGCACCTGCGAGTGGGCAGGCAGCAGCAGAACATCGTCAAAAGTCAGGGCTATGGGGATATCAGGCTTGTACATAACTGCTCCTTGTAGCTGGGGTAAAACCTTGTGGCTGACAAATGTAATGAATGCCTCATAGTGAGTCAATCGTTACCAGCCATCAGACATCGAGAGGTAAAAAAAATGAAAAAACGGCACGACCTATCAGGGCGATCCGCGCAATAAATAGGCTTCAATAAAAGCTTCTATGTCACCGTTGAGGACAGCATCGGTGTTGCCGGTTTCATAACCGGTGCGATGATCCTTGACCATGCGATAAGGGTGCAAAACATAAGAACGAATCTGGCTCCCCCAGCCAATCTCCTTTTTATCTTCAGAAAAGGCCGCGGCCTCTTGTTCTTTTTTGCGGATTTCCATTTCGTACAACCGCGCCTTAAGCTGTTGCAGTGCCGTTGCCCGGTTGGCATGCTGGGAACGCTGATTCTGACAGGCAACAACAATGCCGGTAGGCATGTGGGTGATCCGAATGGCTGAATCGGTCTTGTTGATATGCTGCCCACCGGCGCCACTGGCGCGATAGGTATCGACCTTGATATCCTTGTCTTCCACCACCACCTCAATAGACTCATCCAGCTCAGGAAACACAAACACCGAACAAAAGGAGGTATGGCGGCGAGAATTGGCATCAAAAGGGGAAATACGCACGAGGCGATGGATACCACTCTCGGAGCGCAGATAACCGTAGGCGTAATCACCGCTGACGTTGATGGTGGCACTTTTCAGACCGGCATCATCGCCGGGCTGATATTCGGTAAATTCGGTTTTAAACCCCTTATCCTCACAATAACGCAGATACATGCGCAGCAGCATGTCGGCCCAGTCCTGGGCTTCGGTGCCACCGGCACCGGCATTGATGCTCAAGGTTGCATCGCCGGCATCATGGGGGCCGGACAGCATGCGCGCAAATTCCATGGATGCGATCTTCTTTTCCAGGGCCGGCAGCATGGCATTTACCTCTTCGAGGGTTGCCTGGTCCTCCCCTTCCTCGCCCATTTCAATCAGTACCGTAGCGTCTTCAAGCTGCTGATTAACAGCAAGGCAGTCTTCAACAACCTTCTGCAGCCGGGTGCGTTCGCGCAGCAACTCCTGCGCCTGCTCCCCCTTATTCCAAAAATCGGGACGGGCGATCTCCGCTTCTAACTCAGCGACCCGTTCCTGTTTGACTGGAACGTCAAAGATACCTCCAGAGCTCTTCAAATTTTGTCTGCAATCCCTTGACGATCTCTTTTGGTTCGCGAAACATGATGATTTACTCCTTAAAAAAATGTCTCTCTAACGGGTGGTCTAACCAACGGGTTGGGCAGGACAATCAACTATCTGGTCGATCAGGTCAAGGGCTAATTTGCCTGCTCAAATCGTGATAAATTAACGCCGTATATGAATCTGGCGCGCCAGTGACTCATCCACGGCGAATTGTGAATGTCCGACTTTGAAAATATAGCTGGGAAACTTCTGCATCAACAGAATATCGCTGCCGGGCAAAACCCCCATGCCCATCAGTTTCTGCATTTTTTTATCATCACTGGCCGCCAGATAGGCAATTCCTCCTGTTTCCCCCGCCTTGAGCTCAGTCAAAGGGACAATCCCCGGCGAACCGGAACGTCGCGCTTCGGAGCAGCAATCGCCCGGCGGAATAGGGTTGCCGTGGGGGCAGGTACTGGGATGATTAAGCAAGGTACAGAGTTTGGTGTCGACCCCCTGGCGCAGCAGATGTTCAAATATACAGGCCTGCTCGTTACCTTCCTCCCCTTCGATGCCAAGGATATCCATGGTCAGACGTTCGGCCAGGCGATGCCTGCGCACCGTCATGCGCGCTTCGGCCTCCCCTTCACGGCGCAGAAAAATCCGGTTATCACGAATTTCAACAAACGCGCGCTGGAGCAGATCCTGTATTTCTTCAGCATCAGCGGCAAGCTGCAGATCAGCCAGCAGGCAGCCAACCTGATCACCTTCTACCGTCAGGATCCACAGGGACTCAAGAACTTCTTCAGCCTTTTCTGACAATAGTTGCATTTGCTTAGCCTCTTTTCTTGGTTGAAGACAGTAATCGTCGCAGCATTTTACCGGGCAGGGGATTGGCGTAACCACACCAGGGGCAATGAATTTTCTTGCAGCCGCCGAAGCAACTGCCACAGGAAGGCCGTTTGGGATCAACCTCAAGGTTGTCCGGCAACTCGCGATGACAAAAACCGCAGATCATAAAAGCAAGCCGGTCACCACCAGAATCCGGTTGAGCAACCATCCCGAGCTGAAGGCAAAAACGGTGACAAAGATAAAAATTGCCACAGCAATACGGAAACCACGCTCCTTGAACATCACCAGAAACTGGGCGACACAGGGAACAAAAAGGGTCAGGGTCACAGCGGCAACGGTCAGCTGGGTGACATTCAAGATACCGGCCATCTGCAGATCATACAACCCGGCAGCACCAAAATCGCGGCGGAAAAACCCGAACACAAAGGCAGTGGTGGCCTCGGTGGGCAGACCTATCGCCCTGACCACCGGTGAAAGCCCGGCAATGACCGCATCCAGGGTATTGGTCATTTTCCCCGCCCAGAGAATCACCGAGGCGAGAATAAACAGGGGGAAAATTTCAAAGAAGTAGCTCTTCATGCGTGTCAGGGTCTTAACACCGACATTATACAACTGTGGTCGCCGTAGCGGTGGAATCTCCATATAGAAGACCGGCTTTTCCCCCGGCAGCAAGCGATCGGCAAGAACACCGACCAGCAAAAATGCAAAGAGCAGGAAGATGGTCCATACCGCCAGGGCCGATGGCGCTGAAGACAGCAATCCGAGAATCACACCCAGCTGCGCACTACAGGGAATGACCAGGGCCAGCAGCAGGGTCGAAATCACCCGCTCGCGGGTCGTTTCCAGGGTGCGGGTTACCAGGGTGGCCATGGTGTCGCAGCCAAAACCCAGCACCATGGGGATAACCGCCCGACCGGAGAGTCCGATTTTCTTGAAGATGCGATCAAGCATCATCGCCAGACGCGGCAGATAGCCACTATCTTCAAGTACCGAAAAGACCAGAAAAAAGGAGCCGACAATCGGCAGCACCAAGGCGACGGCGTAGCGCACCCCCAGGGTCCAGACCCCGTATTCCCCGGCGATCAGTTCAAACAGCCATTCCGGCGTGAGGTATTTTTGCGCAAAGGCAATGACCGGCGGATTGATGTACTCTTCAAACAGAAATCCTTCGAGAAAATCGACCAGGGTACCGGCCCCGAAAACGCCGACAAACTGGAATAGCCCGAAATAGATCACCAGCAACAACAACGGCACGCCGGTGTAAGGGTTCATCATCCAAGCGGATAATTTTTCGCCAAAGGATTCTTGCGCTGCCTGTGTCTGTATGACGACGCCGTCGAGCATCTGTTTGCTGATATGACGCCGCTCCATACCAATCTGCAAATGCAGATCAGCACGGCGCCGAAAACGGATTTCCCGTAACAGCTCAACCAATGCGTTATGCTGGTCGCTATCCTCCTGCTGCTCGACCAACTGCTTGATATCCTCATCACCCTGAATCAGCAGCATCCCCAAAGCGCGTTTACTTAACCGATACTCCCCGTTCAGCAACCGGACAACGGCAGTAATATCCTGTTCAAGGTCATTGCGATAAACAAACACCTTATGCGGGCAGACGCAATAGTCTTTGATGGCGGCAAAGAGTTCTTCAAGGCCGACCTTGCGCTTCATCACCGCGCCGATCACCGGGACCCCGAGACGCTGCTGCAACCGTTCCAGATCAAGCTTCATACCGAGGCGCTCGGCTTCATCAAGAATATTAACCACCAGAACAATCGGCAGACCGGCCTCGACCAACTGCAAAGTCATGGGGAGCATGCGCTCAATATTGCGCGCATCAATCACGTGCACCACAACGTGAGGGTCTTTATGGAGCAGGATCTGTCTACCGACCCGCTCTTCTTCCGTGATCGGCATCAGAGAATACATACCGGGGGTGTCGAGAATCTCGTAGCGCTGTTCGTTGATAACACAGTGCCCCGACGACACCTCAACCGAGGTACCGGGGTAATTGGAGACGGTGGCGTATGCTCCGGTCAGAGCATTAAAGAGAACACTTTTGCCGACATTCGGGTGGCCGACAAGAATAACTTTGGGCAATGGAGACACTGACTCAGACATACCGGTACGTTCTTTCGGTGTTCAGGCTAGAGAAAACATGGTCAGGAGGGCTGGCTGCACTTGATACAGCGACCATAAAGTTCATGACGATGACTTTCTACTGAAAAATCATAGCGTTCCGCCACCTCACGCTGCAACTGCTCGATGCGCGGTTCGACAAACTCAATAATTTTACCACAGCGGGTACAGACCAGATGATCGTGATGATGATCGCTGTAGAGCGGCTCAAAACGGGTCTGACCATCACCAAAATTGAGCTCCACCGCGATGCCGCACTCAGTGAACAATTTCAGCGTGCGATGGACGGTGGCATAGCCGATGCGTGGGTGGTCTTTGCGCAATACCTGATAAAGCTCTTC
This sequence comes from Pelovirga sp., assembly GCF_059864205.1. Classification (NCBI taxonomy): domain Bacteria; kingdom Pseudomonadati; phylum Thermodesulfobacteriota; class Desulfuromonadia; order Geobacterales; family Geobacteraceae; genus Pelovirga; species Pelovirga sp. Next base: position 43,210 of record NZ_JCBCBS010000087.1, on the reverse strand, counting down.
GGTGGAATAATGGAAAGAAGAATCAAGAAAGGTTTCGAGAATAATCAACCGCTGACGGGTATTTTTCAACCCTTTGTTACGCAGATGCTGATTAAATACTAATGCTCGATTCATCGTTATCGCTCCTCTCGATACTACCCAGCCAACTGGTATCCATTCGGAAACTCCACAAGGAGTTAAGGCCTTAAAACCGGAAACCAACTGAAATTGAGTTTCAAAAACTAGAGCAAGAGGAACGAAAGATCAAGTAAAAAGACGAAGGAAAAAATCAACCCAGTTCGGTGGGGAAAACCTGGTACAGGAAAATAGCAATTCGACTGAACTGATCGAAAAACAGCAGGACACCAGCAACCATCAGCAACACCCCGGTGGCAATTTCTACAAAGCGGATATAACGCTTGAAGCGATCGAAGAAATTGAGAAAAGAATGAAACAGCAGCCCCGATATGAGCAGCGGGATTCCCAGGCCGGCAGAATAAAAACTCAACAGTAACACCCCTTGCCAAACGCCGCCGGTAGTGCCGGCAGCAATCGCCAGGATGGCTCCCAAAATCGGACCGATACAAGGGGTCCAGCCGGCGGCAAAGGCGATACCGACAACAAAGGTACCAACCAACCCGGCCGGTTTATGACGTACGTGTAGACGTTTTTCACCCAGCAAAGAGGTAAAACGGAACAAGCCGCTTAAATGGACACCGAATAGAAAAATGACCACTCCGCCGACCTTCTGAATAACCCCCAGGCTTTCGCGCAGATAGTATTGAACCGACGCCGAGGCCAGACCGGCCATGGCCCCCAGGGCAATAAACACCACCGAGAAACCGGCAATAAAGATCAGGCTGTGAACAAACACCCGGGTTCTGGCTCTGGTATCGTGCTGAGACAGATCCAGTTCACTGAAGGACATACCGGTAATATAGGTCAGGTATGAAGGGACCAGAGGAATCACGCAGGGAGAAGCAAAAGAGAGAATTCCCGCCATGAAGGCGATCCAGATTGTAATGTCGCTCCCGATATCCACGTAATAAAAGCCTTGTCAGTTTTTCAGCAGAGATTCGATCATGCGGTAGGTCGGATTCTGCATCCAGTCCCGACCGCCGATAATATGTTCAACAACCGTACCGTCACGATCAATAATATAAGACTCCGGGTAGCGAAAAACACCATACAGTCCCTGTACTACCGCCTTGCCATCGAGGAGGATAGGGAAGCTGTAGGAGTTGCGCAGCAGATACTGGCTGACAACCTGATGGCCGTCTGCCTCCACATTGACCGCCAGAAACACCAGTCCTTCCTCCTTGAACTGCTGGTACAGGCTCTCCATTGTCGGTTTTTCTTCACGACAAGGGGGGCACCAGGTGGCCCAGAAATTGATCACCACAACTTGTCCAAGATAATCGGAGAGGGAGACCCTTTCCCCCTGCATATTCACCAGGGTGAAATCAGGAGCCGGTTTTCCCACGGCAACAGACGAGCGCGGCGGCCCCCCTGAACACCCTGAGAGCAGCAGCAAACTGGTAACAACAAGCACCAGGGCCGATATTTTTTTTAACAACACGGTTATTCCTCTTTTTTGATATGCGCTTGCATCCTCAAACGACAGGCGCCAGTGTAGGGATGGATTACTGGATTTTCAATGTGCTTTGACACAGAAGCAGTATCAGCGCCACCAGACGCTGTAAAATTTTTCCACAAGGATCAACCACAAAACATATAGAAACCTGAATATTGAATTGTAGGTTAAGCGATCTGTCCGGTCAACAACAATCTGTTGTCATATCAGCAGCACGGATGGACAATGGACAGCGGCCCCGTTTTTGATCTATTTTAGCGGCGCCCCCAGGAGAAGCCCGATGCAGCCCTTTATTGAAACGATCATTATAGTCATGCCGGTCTTTCTGGTCATTGCCCTGGGCACCCTGCTGCGGCGTCTCGGGTTGATGGATGACAATTTTCTGAAACATACCAACAAACTGGTTTATGTGGTTTTTCTCCCTCTGCTGCTGTTTCATCGTATCGGCCAGGCGGATTTCAATGTTTTTTTTAATCCCGCGCTGGTCGTCGGCTCATCAATCGCCATCACTGCCGGCTTTTTTGTCTCGTACGGTTATGCCAGTCTGCGGCGCTATCCCGGCCCGGTCAAGGGGAGCTTCAGTCAGGGGTCCTTCCGTGGCAATCTGGCTTACGTCGGTCTGGCCATCTGCATGAACGCCTACGGTGAAGAGGGGTTGACCAGCGCTGGTATCCTGATGGGGTTTCTGGTACCGGTGCTGAACTTTTTTGCCATTCTGGCCCTGCTGCTGCCGCACCAGGGGCACCGGCAGGGAAATAAAACCAACTGGCTGCGCCAGCTGGCGCTGAACCCCCTGATTGTCGCCTCATTTCTCGGTCTACTGTGGAGCTTTTTTGAACTGCCGCTACCGATCATCTTCGACCGTGCCCTCGATATTTCCACTGGCTTGTCGCTACCGTTGGCACTATTGGCCATCGGTGGCACCTTTTCTTTAGGGCAACTCAAAGGGGATTTAAAAATTGCCGGGCTGGCGACCCTGATCAAGCTCGCCCTGCTCCCCCTGATCGCCACTGTTATTCTGATCCCCCTGGGGGTCAGCGGCCAGGATCTGGGGATCGGCATTCTCATGGCGGCAACCCCGGCAGCGACAGCCACCTACATCATGGCACACCAGATGAAGGGGGATGCTGAACTGGCCGGCTCAATCGTCATGCTCTCCACCCTGTTGTCGGCGCTCAGTTACACCATCGTCCTGCTGATTCTAAAAGGAACCGGACTTCTACCATGACGACCCCAGCCCTAACCCCTGGCCCCCACACCGATTTCACCCCCCTGCTGATCGGCGAAAGCTTGATCATTGTTCCTCCCGACACAGCCGTTTCGGACCACAACCGCCGGACCATCTTCATGGCACGTGGTGCCTTCGGCTCGGGCGATCATGAAACCACCCGCAGCTGTCTCGAAATCATGGAGAATTGGAGTTTTTCCAGGCCACCAAAGATTCTTGATCTCGGCAGTGGTACCGCTATTCTCTCTATTGCCGCCCTGAAACTCTTTAGTGGTCACGCCTGGTGCGTTGATGTTGCAGAATCGGCCGTTGCCAGCGCCCGCCACAACTGCAACCTGAATCAGATTAACAGCGTTACTCACCACTGCGGCACCCTTGACACCCTCACAGAGTCAGATTTTGACCTGATCCTGGCCAATATTTATGGTGATATTCTGCTCGATGTAGCGGAAGATCTGATTAACCGCGCAGCAGCAGGGGCAATCATTCTTCTTTCCGGCATCCTGTGGCAATACAACTTCGATATCCGCGAGCGCTATCAGAGCCTTGGCTGCACCCTGGTTAAAAACCGCCTGCTGGAAGAATTCAGCACCCTGTTGTTGCGGAGAACATGAGGCCTTCATGCAAATGACCCCAACCCAGATTTTTCTGGTTTTTCTCCCTTACGGAGCGGTTTTTTTTGCCATCGGCGTTGCCATCACATCGCGGCGCAAATCCTTCGCCAACCTCAAAATTGCCGGTCTGTTCTGGCTGCTGGCCATCTTTGCTTTTGTCCACGCCCTGCACGAGTGGATGGAGATGTACCGTCATTTGCGCCTGATCGACGACGGCACACTGTTGATTTATATCCGCCACAGCAGTTTGCTCTCGGCGCTGGTTTCTTTTCTGTTTTTATTCATGTTTGGCGTCACCCTGATAACCGCACTGGTAGAAAGGTCGAAAGCCTGGCCGCAGCTTTTTTTTATCATTATGCTGGTCACCTTAGTTGTCCATTTGCTTTGGCAATATCCATGGGATGACCCAACATTGCTGCGCAAAATCGAATACGACATGCGCCTGTTGATCGCCCTGCCGGCAACCATTTTAACGGCTGCCGGTTTTTTTCTTTACGCCCGGCAACTTTCCAGACAGGGGTTGCGCGGAGCCTACAACGTTATCGGAACAGGCAGTGCCTTTGTCGCCTACGGCATCTTTACCGGTGCAATCCCCTCGGGGTCGGTACTGATTCTGCCCATTGAGGTCTGGCGGGCAACCAGTGCATTTATCATCCTGCATTTTCTCATGTACGCCCTTGATACCTTCATGGATCAGCGTGAAGAAATGATCACCGAACGTCTTCAGCTGGCGGCCAACAGTGAAAAACTCAGTGCCATCGGTCGTCTGGCTGCGGGCATCGCCCATGAAATCAACAACCCCCTGGCCAATGCCTCCCTGCAACTGGAAATGCTGCGCCAGCATAAAGAGGTCAAAGAACTTCCGGAAAAAATTACTGGGCGTCTGACGACGATCGAAAAGAGCATTGATAAATCTTCCCATATTGCCAAAGAACTACTCATCTTTGCCGGTGGCAAAACCTCTGAGACTGAATTTGCCCAGTTGTCGTTAAAACCCATTATCAAATCTGCGTGGGAAATGGCCGCATACCGTTCTTCTAATCATCGATTTATTGACAACATCACAGCCCTGCCGCCTATCGAAGGAAACCATATCAAGCTCGAAGAGCTGTTTTTAAATCTGTTTCTCAACGCCATCGATGCCATGCCGGAAGGAGGAACGCTTGAAATCAATGGCAGGGTCGATGCTGATGAGGTTATTATCCGGGTGACGGACACCGGCTCCGGCATTTCACCAGAAAATCTCGCCCGGGTGATGGAGCCTTTTTTCACCACCAAAGAAGTCGGTCAGGGCACCGGCCTGGGTCTCTCCATCTGCTACGGCATCATGAACCAGCACGGCGGCTCCATTGAGATCGCCCCGCGTTATGGGGTTTATGGTGCCCAGGTCACCCTGAAGTTCCCCCTTCACGGTGAGGAAAAACCAGAAAAGGAAGCAAGCTGATGAATCAAATTCTTGTCGTTGATGATGACCGGGAGCTGCGTACCACCCTGGTGGAAGTTCTGGAACAGGAAGGGTTGCAAGCAGTTATGGCCCGGAGCGCTGACGATGCCCTAGAGCGACTGCAGCAGGAGACCTTCGATCTGATCCTGCTCGATCTGGTGATGCCCGGAACCGACGGCATGACCGCCATCCCGTTGATCAGAAGACAGGCCCCACGCACCCGCATCATCGTCATGACCGCCTATGCGTCAGTGCAGAATGCTGTCCAGTCCCTGCAGCAGGGTGCTGACGATTACATTGTCAAACCGTTCAAAATTGACGGTCTGATGTTAACCGTGCGGCTTAACCTGCAAAAAGCCCGTTTTTGTGAAGAAACCGAAGCCGCTGATCTGGACAAGATTTTCAATGGTCTCGCCAACGGCCTGCGCCGACAGGCCCTGCAGCTGTTAAGTCGCCAGGGGCAGATGCGTTTTATGGATCTGGTCCGCGCCCTGGAGATTGAGGATCACACCAAGGTGAGTTTTCATCTCAAAACCCTGCGCGAGGCCGGCTTTATCGACCAGACATCGGACAAATTCTACCAACTCACCACCAACGGTCAGCGCGCAGCTACCTGCCTATCCTACATCTGCAAGAGCCTGGAAGCTTCAGCTCAAGCGCGACCCCCGATCGTACCTTAAAAACTCACCGTTTCAGCCAGTTACTCCCCTGTGAAGATTTCTTCACAAGGCCATCCGCTATTGGTGATTACTTTTATCTGGTTTTGCCGGCACCGCCCATCTAGGATAGGCATCATCACCGTTGACTATTCACCGCATCAACACAACAACTGCCACATGGAGGTAAGTACATGAGAAAATTGATTTTTTGTCTGACCCTGGTGTTTGTGGGTCTGACAGCAAACGCCTTTGCCAACCAGTATGAAGGCTGGAAAACCGAGGGCTACGCCGGTCCGGATACCTGTAAAATGTGCCACGCACAGGAGTACAAAGACTGGTCAACCAGCTGGCACACGATGAAGACAGAATGGGGCCCAGCCTTCCCGGAAATCTACAACAGCTATTCCGATGAGCGTTATCCCTGGGGCAAGGAAAAGATCTACCCGTGGATCGTCCGTGACTGGGACAAGCTTGATACCTACGTGATCCTTGATCGCAAAGATGCCAATACCAACTACATCGACATTGAGAAGGTCGCCCTCAAGGATGTCGAATTGATCATCGGCAGCCAGCGCAAGCAGCGCTATGCCATGTATTATGACGGCGGCCCGCGCAAGGCCTGGCTGGCCACGACCCAGGATCGCGGTATCTCCTGGACCCTGGACAAATCCACCGTGGTTGATTACCCCGGCAACAAGGAGCGCGCCGGCTATAAATTCCTGTTCATTGAAGTCAGACCAAAAGACGGCGATATCAACAAGAACAACTATGGCACCTGGCGTTCCTGGCAGGAGCAGTGCATCGGTTGCCACACCACCGGTTTCGATGCGGATGCCTGGTATCAGGCTAAGGATGACTATATCGCCGGCAAGCGCGAGCACCTGCGCGATACGTTCGCAGTCACCACCAATATCTCCTGTGAAGCCTGTCACGGCCCGGGTGCAGCCCATGCCAAAAAACCCTCCAGTGCCAATATCGTTAACCCGGCCAAACTGACCGATCCGGCTGCGCGCATGGTTTCCTGTAACAACTGTCACACCCGCGCCCAGACCAACGTCAAATACGGCAAGGGCTCCAACGACAACCGTGGCTTCATCCAGGGGCAGCACACCTATGAAGACGTGATGCAATACACCCGTCCAGCCTGGGGCAAGGGCAACCGTCAGGTCTCCATTGACGGCAAGGGGCGCCGTGACCATCAGCAGGATATGGACCTGATGCTTAGCTCTACCATTGTCGGTTCCCACAGCACCCACGCCCAGATGGCCTGCTTTGACTGCCATGCCACCCACAATGTCGGCAATAATCCGCAAAGCCCCTGGCTGTTTGACAAGACGGCTGTTGAAGTCTGCGCCAAGTGCCACGGCAACCAGGCTGAAGCTGTCCTCAAAGCCTTTGATGGTCGCACCGGCTGGGATCGCTACAAATACGGCAATTGGGATAACGAAGGTGGCCGCGTCGCCAACAAGCAGCACATCTTCAACCTGGATGATCAGGGCCGCTCTTTTGGTTTGCCCCCGGAAAAATACCACTGGGCGCTGAAAAAAGATGGCAACGCCACTATCGAAGCAGACTGGCTGGCGATCTGGCCCTGGGAAAAAGCGGAGTACGAAGGCAAGGGGATGACGGTTGCCATTGAAGCAACCCCCTGGAGTAAATAGACAACAGCTTTAGCATCACTCCGTAGCAACAAGGTCAACAGGGGATCTGTCAATCAGACGGATCCCCTGTTATTATTTGTGGTATGAAGACCGCTCATGGAGGCTTGCTAACCGATAATGAACACACTCCCCCTGGCAGATAAGGATCCCGCTATCAAGGCCATCAATATTGAAAAGCTGGAGTTGAGGGCTGCAGGCTCCACCCTGTTCTCAAACTTGTCCCTGACCCTCGAACCCGGTGAGAAGCTCCTGATCAAAGCCCCTTCCGGCTTTGGTAAATCCACCCTGCTGCGCGCCCTGCTCGGCTTTGTCCCCATCAGTGCAGGATCTATCAGCATATTCGGTAACGAATTGACATCTCGGTCTGCCTGGCAATTACGCTCCCGCATGGCCTACGTCGACCAGGAACCGGATCTGGGTGATGATTCTGTTGAAACGGTCTTTTCGCGCCCGTTCAGCTATAAAAGAAACCGCCATCTGCAACTGAATTCCCGGCGCATTACCGAACTGATGGGCCAACTAGGTCTGCCCGACTCATTGCGATCAAAAAAGATAACCGCCCTGTCCGGCGGTGAAAAACAACGTATCGCCCTGATCAGTGCCCTGCTCCTTGAGCGTGATATTTTATTACTCGATGAGCCAACCTCCGCCCTGGATGAAGAAACGACCTTTAGCGTCGCGCGGCTGCTGAGGGAGAGGAAAGAACTGACAATTCTGGCGATATCCCATGATCCATCTCTGGCCGGCGCCCTTAACCGGACGGTTGACCTGCGACAACGCACCCGGAAACCATCATGACCATTATTGATATCAGCTTTTTAAATCTGGCCCTGGCCTATCTGATGTTTGTTGTCCCACTGGCGATTATGATGTGGCTGCGGCTGCCGATGATCAGCGACACCCTGATCGCCATGGTGCGCATGACCCTGCAGCTGCTGTTTGTCGGTTTTTACCTGCAGGTTGTTTTCAAACTCAACAGCGTCCTGCTGACCGGTTTATGGCTGTTGATCATGATTGTCATAGCTGATCTCTCCATTGTCCGCAGTTGCGGCCTGCGTTTGCGCGCTGTCGCCGGCGGGGTCTTTATATCTCTGCTGATCGGCACCCTGACGCCCTTGATGTTTTTTGTTTTCTTTGTATTTCAGGACTCCGCAGCCCTGGGTGCCCAATATGTCATCCCGATCAGCGGGATGATCCTGGGAAACTGTCTGCGTGCTGATATCGTTGGCATGCAAACCTTCTATGAAAGTCTGCGGCGCCAGGAAAAAACCTATATTCATACCCTGGCCCAGGGCGCCGGACTGATGGAAGCTCTACTTCCTTTCGTGCGCAAAGCCTTTCATGCCGCTCTGGCTCCAACCGTTGCGGCAATGGCAACCATTGGACTGGTGGCCCTGCCGGGGATGATGACGGGGGTGATTCTGGCCGGAGGTGACCCGATGACAGCCATCAAATATCAGATTGCTATCATGATCGCGATTTTTAGCGGCACGGCACTGACGGTCCTGCTTGCCATTTTTCTGACCACCAGGGGCAATATCGGCATAGACGGACTATTAAAACAGAAAATTTTTGCAGACCAGAAGTAAATCCTGTTGTATCTGTTCAGCACCGGATCTTCGGATCCTATGTCAAGGGACGCGATTGTTTGCTATTGGGTCATCCCTGACCGCTTGTTGTCGCCGTCCATGGCGACAAACACCCTTGCCACAGGAACCCCGACTCTGTGCAAGGACAGTGCTGAATAGTTACATCCTGTTAAGGGGGCCGGTTTTCTATCCGTGCAACGGCTCCATTCTCTCCCTGACCGCTTGGTACTGCTGGGGGCTGCCGATCAGTGCCACCAGATCGCCGACCGCAAATACCAGATCAGCTGATGGGTTACTGATAAAGTTCCCTTCTCGCAACACCCCGACCACCGATGCACCGGTGTGCTGACGCAGGTTGATTTCACGCAGACTTTTTCCCACCAGCAAACTTTCTTCCTGAATTTCTTCCCAGGTCAGCTCAATCAGATCACGGGCGTGTTTGAGCAGATGAAGATCCTGCTCCAGGGTCTGCTGACCACGGTCGCCATAATAGCGTTCGCGCCGCGCATCATCGGTAAATTTCTGGATCAACGGTACCGGAATATGTAGATTCAACAGAGCCTGCCGGGCGATTTCCAGCCCTGCTTCCAATTCCGGATTAATAACCATATAGACCCCATCTTCATAAAGGGCCTTCATCTGTTCTGCCCCCACAGCCCTGACCACCATACTCAGGTCAGGATAATTCAGGTGGACATGACGAACGATCGCCTCGGTAGTGACAATATTGGGAACAGTGATCAACAGCTGTTTTGCCGCGGCTATATTGGCCGCTTCCAGCACTACCGGTGAGCCGGCATCGCCGAAGATGACCGGGTACCCCAGTTTCTTACTCTCCTTGATGGAATTCTGGGCAAGCTCGACCAGGACAAAAGGCACGTCAAGTTTGGTCAGGATGTGAGCCACGCTCTGTCCCACCTGCCCGCTCCCGGCAATCACCACATGGCCGTGCAACCCTCCAGGGGGGAGGTTGAAAGATTCCAGTTTTTCACGCTTGAACAGGCGCTGCTGCAAACGATACAAGGGGGAGGTAAAACCGGAGACCAAGGGGGTCATCAACATGCTGATGATGGTTGCAGAGAGCAAAAATGAATGCTGCTCCATACTCAGAAAACCACCTCCATAACCAACCTGCCCGAGAACGAAGGAAAATTCACCGACCTGGAACATCCCCAGAGCCACCGCCAGCGGCACAATATTGCCATAACCGAAAGCGCGGGCGATGATGGCCATAATCACGGCTTTACCAACCGATACCAGCATCACCAGCTTAAAAACCCCGAACCAGTTTTCAATCAGAAACTGGGGATTGAGCAGCATACCAACCGAGGTAAAAAACAGCAGGCCAAACAGATCGCGCAACGGAATAATGTCGCTTAACGCTTGATGACCATAATCCGATTCACTCAGGACCATGCCGGCGACAAAGGCACCGAAGGCAAAGGACAGCCCGACCATATAGGTGGCATAGCCGATGCCCAGACCGATGGCGGTAATCGTCAGCAAAAACAGTTCTCGCGAATTCCAGCGCGCCACCCGCGTCAGCAGAAACGGCAATAATCGGGTTCCAAGCAACAACATGATGGCCAGAAAAACCACGGATTTGACCACCGCTACACCAAGCAGGGGCAATCCGGCAGCCGGGTTGGTGATTTGCGGCAGCAGGATCAACAGCGGAACAACAGCCAGATCCTGAACAATCAGAATCCCGATCATCACCCGACTCGACAGGGTCCCCATCATCCCCTGGGCCATCAGGGTTTTGAGGATCACCATGGTGCTGGAAATGGAAATCAGTCCCCCCATCCATAAAGAAGGCCCCGGTTCCCAGCCGAACCAGCGACCGATCAGGTAACCGTAACCGATGGTCGTCAGGATCTGAATCGGGCCGCCGATCAAAGCCACATATTTGACCGGCTTGAGCTCCTTCAGAGAAAATTCCAGCCCGAGAGCAAAGAGCAACAGGGCCACTCCAATTTCCGCGAGCTTCTCAATTTCATTGACTTCCGACATGGATAAACCACCGGCAAAAGGGCCGATTGCCACCCCTGCGAGGATGTACCCGAGAATCAGCGGTTGACGCAAACGCTGGGCAACCAGTCCACCCACCAGTGCAGCAACAACAATAATGACAATATCAGCGGCAATTCCCATAAAGCTTCCCTTCTATGTGATCCATTCCATTGCTTAGGTTTTTCGTTGTCAAAGATAGTCTGACCATCAGGCGCTGTCAAAGTCAGTCTGTAATTACACCATCCCAACCCTTGCCAGCAAAACCTTCAGCATGCGAGAGTATAATTTATTCAACCCGTTTTTGTTGGAATAAGTAAGGACATTATTATCATGAAGAAGCTCATTCTTTTGTCAATACTGGCACTGTTCATGATACAGACTGGCTGCTCCGATGGCGATTGGCGCACTGCCAGTCGAGAACCGGCAGGAATAGCTCCGGACCCGGCACGCAGCCGGGAAGCGGTGGTTCAAGTCTATGCAGCGCGCGCCTGGGGCTGGCGGGGCTGGTTTGCCGTCCATACCTGGATTGCGACAAAAGGTACCGACGAACCCTATTATACCGTCTATGAAGTGATTGGCTGGCGCGGCAACCGTGGTCTGCCGGTGTTACGGGTCGAAGCTGACGTCCCCGATCGTTACTGGTTTGGCAAAAAACCACGCTTGCTTGCTGACTTCCGTGGCAGCGGGGTTGATGAACTGATTGAGCAGATTAAAACAGCCGCCCATAACTATCCGTGGCCGGACGAGTATCGCGTTTTTCCCGGTCCCAACAGCAACACCTTCACTGGCTGGGTTGTCGGCCAGGTTCCTGACCTTGATGTACGCCTCCCCTTTTCTGCCATTGGCAGCGGCTACAGCAGGTAACCAAACCTATCCTGCTACCCCACATCCAACTTGTACAGGCTGATCTCTCCTGTTAGAATTTCCAACTGACGCCAGCAGTTTAACCGGCTTTTTGCCGACTCTGCCGACAGCAAAATGCTTTACCAGGAGAAATACACCCGATGACATCTTCGCAAGACTCCCCCTATCAGATAAACAATCCCCACAGTATCGACACGGATGAGATCATCAAGCAACTTGCAAGTCCGGCTAAAGGGCTGACCCACGCCGAAGCGCGGAAAAGGCTCGAAGATGTCGGTCACAACCGTCTGCCGGCTGCGCCAAAAGAAGGGATTTTCAGACGTTTTTTCAAACACTTTCATAATCTGCTGATCTACGTATTGTTGGCTGCTGCACTATTGACGGCAATCCTCGGACACTGGATCGATACCGGTGTTATTCTCGCCGTGGTCATTATCAATGCGGTCATCGGCTTTATTCAGGAAGGCAAAGCTGAAGAAGCCCTTGAGGGGATTCGCAAGATGCTGTCGCTTCAGGCCCTGGTCTTGCGCGACGGTCGCTGGCTGGAGATCAATGCCGAGGAGCTGGTTCCGGGTGACCGCGTCAAGCTGCGTTCCGGCAATCGCGTTCCTGCCGATATGCGCCTGATTGAAACGACGCACCTGCAGATTGAAGAATCGGCCCTGACCGGTGAGTCGCTGGCGGCTGACAAATCCACTGCGGCCGTTGATGCTGACGCCGGCATCGGCGATCGCTACGGCATGGCTTTTTCCGGCACCCTGGTCACCACCGGCCGTGGTATCGGTGTCGTCTCCGCAACCGGCATTCACACCGAAATCGGCCGCATCAATACGATGATTGCCGAGGTCGAAAAAATCGCCACCCCCCTGACCCGCCAGATGAATATCTTTGGCAAACGCCTGTCAGTAGTGATTGTCGGCACGGCCGTCGTCATGTGGTTTATCGGTTGGTTCTTCCACGAGTACACAGTGGGGGAACTCTTTCTGTCGGCCATCGGCTTCGCTGTTGCTGCCATTCCTGAAGGACTACCCGCCATTTTCACCATTACCCTGGCGTTGGGCGTGCAACGCATGGCAAGGCGCAACGCCATTACCCGCAAACTCAATGCCATCGAAACCTTAGGCTCGGTAACGGTAATCTGCTCGGACAAAACCGGTACCCTGACCCGCAACGAAATGACGGTGCGCCATCTGGTCACCAGCGGCAACAGCTATGAAGTCAGCGGTACCGGCCATGCTCCGGAAGGGCAAATCAAGCACCACACCCTTGGCGATAAAACCCTGGACCTCAAAGAGCATCTGGAAGCTTTTAATCTGATTGAAACCATGTCCGTCTGTAACGACTCGGAGATCGTCCAGGTGAACCAGCAGTGGCGGGTCACCGGCGAGCCGACAGAGGGCGCCTTGCGCACCCTGGCAGCCAAGGCCGATTTTGATGACAGTCGCTATGAGCGCGTTGCCACCGTCCCCTTCGAATCACACAACAAGTTCATGGCAACCCTCAACCGGACGCCTGACGGCGAGCTGATGATCTTCGTTAAAGGGGCTCCGGATCAACTGCTCGACCGTTCAAGTTTTCAGCACAGCGCGGCCAACGGCGAAGAGCCCCTTGATCGCAGCTTCTGGGAAGATCACGTTGAGCAACTCAGCAGCCAGGGATTACGGGTGCTGGCGGCGGCAGCGCGCCCGGCCGAGGACGGCCAGGACATTCTGAAAATCAGTGACATTGACAATGATCTCACCTTTTTGGGACTGGTCGGCATTATTGACCCGCCACGGCCGGAAGCGATCGACTCCATTGCCATCTGTCATCAGGCCGGCATCCAGGTCAAAATGATCACCGGCGACCACGCCGGAACCGCTGTGGCCATCGGCCGCGAAATGGGGATTAAAAACGCTGATCAGGTTATTACCGGGGGCGAACTGGAAAAAACCTCGGATGATGATTTACGCCAGTTGGCCCGCGACAATAATATTTTTGCCCGCACCAGCCCGGAACACAAACTACGCCTGGTTAAAGCGTTGCAGGCCAATGGTGAGGTGGTCGCCATGACCGGCGATGGGGTTAACGATGCCCCGGCCTTAAAGCGCGCTGATGTCGGCATCGCCATGGGAATCAAGGGGACTGAAGCCACCAAGGAAGCCGCCGAAGTGGTGCTCGCCGATGACAACTTTACCTCCATCGAACGAGCGATTGAAGAGGGACGTACCATCTATGACAACCTGCGCAAAGCGATCCTCTTCATTCTACCGACCAACGGTGCCGAAGGACTGGTTATCCTGACCGCGATCATCCTGGGCACTGCCCTGCCCCTGACCCCGGTTCAGATCCTCTGGGTCAATATGGTGACTGCAATCACCCTGGCCCTGGCCCTGGCGTTCGAACCGGCAGAACCTGGAGTCATGGAACGCCCACCGCGCCAGCCCGGAACATCAATTCTTGGGCCAATCTTTGTCTGGCGCATTATCTTTGTTTCCATTCTGATTGGTGGTGCTACTATCGGTATCTTCCTCTATGAGAGAAATATCGGCCTTCCCCTCGATCTGGCCCGGACCCTGGCCGTCAATACCCTGGTATGCGGCCAGGCCTTTTACCTGTTCAACAGCCGCTACCTGAAACGTACCAGCCTGAAAATCAGTCGACTGACTGCTAACCCTGCGGCATGGGTGGCCGTCGCCGTGCTCGCCTTTTTTCAACTGTTATTCGTTTACGCCCCCTTTATGCAGTTGTGGTTCGGCTCGGCACCCCTGGAAGCTCGGCACTGGTTGATCCCGCTGGGTATCGGTGCAGCGGTTTTCTTAATCGTCGAGGTAGAAAAAATTCTCACGCGCCGGCTGCTATAACCTTTGTACAAACGACAACGATGGTTACTTGAAATCCGCCTTCATTGGCGCTAGTATCAGCCACCATCTTTATTGGCACCCATATTTCAAGAGGATCACTCGATGCGACTGAAAACTATACTTGTGACAGGCTTGCTGAGTGCAGGACTCGTCACCACGGCGATTGCTGACACCCGCTATATTTCTGACTCCCTGGTCGTCACGCTGCGCAACAACACCAGCAATGACCACCAGGTGCTCGAGCGCCTATCATCAAACACCCCGGTCACTTTTCTTGCTGAACAGGGGAATTTTTATCAAGTTCGCACCCCCAAGGGAAATGAAGGTTTTATACTTAAACAGTATGTTACTGCGGATGTCCCCAAAACCCTTATCATCGAGCAGCTGCAGGCCCGCATCGCGGCACTTGAAGCAGACTATAATCAACTGCAGGCCCGCTATAACCGACTGCAGCAGGGCAATGAAGGCTCAACGCAAAACACCGATCTGGTCCTTCAGCTTGAAGAGGCACGCACAAACCTGAAACAATTAACCGAGCAATATGAAAGCTTACGTGAAAGTTCTGCCGATGTTCTGACCCTCTACGAAAACAACCAATTGCTGGAGGAACAAAACCAATCACTGACCCGCGAAGTACTGATCTTACGTGAGGAAAACAGCAGCTTTCACCGCTCCAACATGATCCAGTGGTTTCTCGCCGGCGCCGGTGTCTTTTTGGGCGGCTGGTTTATCGGCAAAGTCTCGCGACAAAAACCACGCGGCTTTTCACGCTGACTTTTGCCTTCCTGTCGTTTATCCACATCTGGACGTAGACACCCGGTTGCGTCCAGATCTATCCTCACAAAACTAATCTTTATTTTATTCTAATATCTGTTTTTATCCTTGATTTGTCGGTTTCTTCGATCGCAATGATGACATGAGTCAATTAAGCACTGGAAGTACCTTCCGAGCTCCCCGCCTGGCCAACTCTCGTCACCGTTTCTCATCAACCACCTTTGTGCTTTTGACTTTCGCCGGCACCTTCGGCCATAGTAGTGAATAATTTGTCCTGAAACTTCAAGCCACTAGCCCATGCTACCTTTTCCGCACATAAAGAGTGTGTTATGAACATTGAACAGATGAAAGTCGTACTCAAAGAAATTCTGACGACGACCGACCTGACCCCCTGTGTGGTTGGTCACCGCGGGGTCGGCAAAACAGCCGGCATTATTCAGGTATGTCGGGACATCAATCGCAGCTATATTCCTTTACGCCTGGGCCAGATGGAAGTTGGCGACCTGGTCGGCATTCCCTACCGCATCGATGAGACGATGCACTGGTCCCGTCCCGCCTGGTGGCCCGCCGACAATGCTCCGCCGACTATCATCCATTGTGATGAACTCAATCGTGCCCAGCAGGAAGATACCCTGCAGGCGATCTTTCAATTTGTCGAGCCACCATCACAGGGACAACAACGCGCGCTACACACCCACAAACTGGCTCCACAGCACCGGGTCGTGGTTGCCATCAATCCTCCCGATGGCAGTTACCAGGTCACCCCGCTGGACCGGGCTCTGCTCGATCGCATGGTCGTCATTCAAGTCGAAACGGACGCTGACTGCTGGTCCCAGTATGCCCAGCAGTCAGATTTTGATCTAGCGGTACGCCAATTTATCGGTGCCCACCAGCACCTCCTGTCACTTAACAACGTCAGCTTTGATATGAACGTCGAGCCTTCGGAACGTGCCTGGGAAATGGTCAGTATCCTCCGGCGCCATTGTCACTTCCCGAAACAACTGGAGATGGAGGTCTACAGTGGCGTCATCGGCAAGGAAGCGGCGGTTGCCTTTCTGCAATGGCGCAACGAACAGCGCCTGCGCCCGTTGACGGCGGCAGATATTCTGCAGCGTTGGCCAATGGTCGCCGAGCAAGCTGAAAAACAACGTGATGACATTCAAGCGGCAACTATCCATGAATTAACCACTCGACTCCAACAGCAGACTCATCTGGATAAAATCGAGCAGGACCATCTGGTGGCCTATATCGATATTCTGCCACGCGACATGCGTTTTGCACTGGTCAAAAGTCTACTGCGGATTCCGCCGATCGCAGCGATCTTGTGTCAGGACAAATACGACGCCGCGATTCTCGACATTATCCGTAACATCAGCCGGGACACCTTGTAATCCGATGCGCCTGCTTGAAGATGCAATTATCCGGCTGTTGAAACATCGCCCATTTTATGGTCATTTTCTGTTGCAATTTCGCCGCCGGCCCTACCGGGGACGCAAAGCGGTTGCTGTCACCCTGATTGATGCCTTGCCAACCCTGATGGTTTCGCCACAGTTATTTGCTCTTTTTTCCACCGAAGAGCAGCAGGCGCTACTTGAGCATCTGATCAAACATATTCTCCACCTGCACCCTTGTCGACGCCGCGATCGTCACCCCGGACTCTGGGATCTGGCCTGCGATTTCGCCATCAATCCCGGCATCGACCATCTGCCCGCCGCGGCACCCCGACCCGAACGGCTCAAGCTGGCGGCCGGCCTTGCCGCTGAAGAATATTACGATCAGTTACTGCACATACCGCTCCCTGGTGATCACCTCGGTGATGGCTATGGCGACAGCGCTGCCGACGTCAGCGGTGAGCAAGCGCATGACGAGGCCGCATCAACCCCCGATATTTATCAGCTGCAGCCGTTGGACGATCACCAGCACTGGCAGGAGGCTGAGCGCACCCCAGGTTCCCTGAGCGAACAGGTGGTCCGGCAGATGGTGCAAGTGGCCTGGAAAAAAAGTGCGAACGAAATTGACGGCGAATTGCGCACGCTGATCAATTGCTACCTCGCGCCACCAAGCATTCCCTGGCAACAGATTCTCAGGCAGTTTATCGGTACTGCCGGGCGGGTGGGCAAAATCTCGACCTGGAAACGTGCCCATCGCCGATTTGATCAGACCATGCCGGGCCTGCGCAAGAAACAGTATCTGAACCTGGTGGTCGGCATAGATGTCAGTGATTCCACCGACACGCAACCCCTGCGTGAAATCTTTGCCAAAGAACTGCTACGGATTGCCCAGGCCCGCCAGAGCAGGATAACCGTTCTTTATGCCGGCAGCCGCATTCAGAAAATTTCTTCTTTTAGTGGTCATCCTGCAGTTGTCGATGTCTTTCATGGCGGTGGATTTACCGACCTGCGCCCGGTATTTGACCATGCCCGTACCATGCAACCCCGCCCTGCTGCTATCATCTACCTGACCGACGGTTTTGGCCCTGCGCCGGAATCATCAGACATTCCCACCTTATGGGTGCTCTCGCCCGATGGCCAAAAACCTGTAACCTGGGGACTTGAATTACGACTTGATCACCTCATGGAGGCATCATGACCTACACCCAACCAACCCCCATGTCGGAAGACAGCATTACCGCGATGCTGCTAGCAGCTGGAGCCCGCGTCAAAGGACGATCCGGGCGCAGCGCTCACTACGGTTCGCCACGGGATTTTTCCTTTGAAGTTAAAGCGGTGTTCCCCAACAAACTGGCTCTGCAGATCACCGCGCGCCAGTACAACTATCGTGATCCCTGGGAAGCAAGCGGCAGAGTCAATGACCTGATTGACGCGACCCTGCTATTTGACGGGAATTACAGCCAACTTCCCAAAGGCTACAGCTACTTTCAAGATACGGATACAGAAGAAAACCTCGATTCAGATCAATTAAAAGAATTGATTCAGGCAATCGCTGCCATCAACCCAAAGCTCTTCACCCTGCAGAGCCTGACTGGTGACCTGTAACGGATAAGGAATAAAAAAACGGAAACGGCGGCTAATATTTTTACTGATTTAGACCGAAAAAGTGCTACAATAGTAAATTGTCATGAATATTTTCATATAAAGGCCGGCAACTATGGGGCGTCAGAAAAACCCATTAATCCTCACCATTGATGATGAAGAGCAGATCCGTAACAGTTTTCGCCTGTTTCTTGAAGATCATGATTTTGACGTTGTTGAAGCGAAGAACGGCCGTGAAGGTCTGGATGTCTTTCGCCGTAGAAAACCGGATCTGGTTCTGTGTGATCTGCGCATGCCGGAAATGAACGGACTGGAGGTTCTGCAGACGATCAAGGCGGAATCTCCTGACACACCGATCGTTGTCGTCTCCGGCACCGGAATCATTGGTGATGCCATTGAGGCGATCCGCCGTGGGGCCTGGAATTACCTGCTCAAACCGATTCAGGACATGTCCGTACTGCTGCACGCCATCATTCAGGAACTTGAACGCGCCCGTTTGATTATTGAAAACCGTGCCTATCAGGAACACCTCGAAGAAGAAGTCACGCGCCGCACCGCTGCCCTGCAAAAAGCCATCAACGAGCTCAATGATTCCCACTTTAAGCTGCGTAAAAGCGAAGAAACCTACCGCTCAATTTTTGAAAACCTGCAGGATGTCTATATAGAATTTGTCAGCCACGACGTCATTCTCGAAATCAGTTCTTCCATCTCGCAGATATCGTCATTTAAACGGGAAGAACTCCTTGGTACCAAAATCGAGAGTCTCTTCCCCCGCCATGAAGAACGCGACAAGCTATTTCAGCAACTGGACCAAAAAGACCATATCCGCGATTTCGAGATCCACCTGCGTGACAAAAACAACCAGGAGATCCCTTGTTCTCTCAACGCCAGTTATCAGGGTGGTGAACGACAGAACGCCGATAAAGTCTGCGCCACCTTGCGCGATATCACCGAACGCAAACAGGCAGAAGCGCACATCGAATACCTGGCTTACTATGACCCGCTGACGGAGCTGCCAAATCGCCGTCTGCTGCTCAATCGCCTCGAACAGAACATCTCCCGTGCCCGGCGCTACGGCCACTATGGAGCCATGCTCTTTCTTGATCTGGATCGGTTTAAAAACATCAATGACTCCCTCGGCCACCTGATAGGCGATAATTTGCTTAAGCAGGTTGCCGAGCGCCTGACAGCTGATATGCGCGCCGAGGATACGGCTTCACGCCTGGGAGGCGATGAATTTGTTTTTCTTCTGTCTGATCTTGGCAAAGACTCCGGCACTGCAGCGGTGGCAGCACAGCATAAGGCGGAAATGATCAAGGATCGGCTGACTGCACCTTTTGTTGTTCAGGAAAATGTTCTGCACATCACTCCCAGTATCGGGGTAGCTATGTTTCCCTCGGCCAGCGACGCCAACGAGACAGGCAGTGATATCCTGCGCTATGCCGATACCGCCATGTACCAGGCCAAAGATGATGGTCGTGACACAATCCGTTTCTTCTTGCCAAGTATGCAGACGGCTGCTGACTATCGCCTCGCTCTGGAAAAAGAACTGCGCCACGCCATTGAACGCAACGAACTGTCACTCTATTTTCAGCCGCAGGTCGATTATCATGGAAACATCCTTGGTGCCGAAGCACTTATCCGCTGGATCCACCCAACCAAGGGATTTATCTCTCCAGACGTCTTTATTCCCATTGCTGAAGCCAGCGGCCTGATTCTGTCGATTGGTGAATGGGTGCTGCGCACCGCCTGTCAACACCTGAAAAAATGGAATCATCAGGGGCTTGGTCTGACTCATCTTGCGATTAACGTAAGTCCCCGCCAATTTCGCCAACCTGAGTTTGTCGACCAGGTTGAATCGATACTCAAGGAAACCGGGGCTAACCCGACAATGGTCTGTTTTGAAATAACGGAAGGTCTGGTTATTGACAATATTGTCGACACCATTAATAAAATGCAGGGACTAAAAAAACTTGGGCTGCAACTCTCTATCGACGATTTTGGCACCGGCTATTCTTCTTTGACGTACCTGAAAAAAATGCCCCTGGACATTCTCAAAATCGACCAGTCCTTTGTCCGTGACATTGAAACCGATGCTAATGATGCCGCTATCGTCGCTACCATCATTGCCATGGCTGAACACCTTTATCTTAAAGTGATTGCCGAAGGCGTAGAAACCAGATCTGAACTCGACTTCCTCAAACAGAATGGTTGTGCTATTTTCCAGGGCTATCTTTTCAGTAAGCCTATGCCGGATCTTCAATTCATCGAGTTATTGCAGAAGGGTATTTCGCCGACCGACAGTTGATTCACATCAACGTCTGATCATTTCAATCAATATCTTTTCGCACCAAGCGACCACCTGACATGGGATGATCTCTGTCAACAATATCACCATTTCACAGGAGAGAATAAATGAGCCAGCAGCCACGTGTCATTATCGCAACCAACAAGGGGTCGATCACCATTACCCTGAATCAGGAAAGAGCCCCCATCTCAACCAAGAATTTTCTAAGCTATGTCCGGGAAGGATTTTACGACCTGACGCTTTTTCACCGGGTTATCCCTAATTTTATGATCCAGGGTGGCGGTTTTACCGCTGACATGAAACAGAAAGGGACAAACCAGCAGATTAAAAACGAGGCTGATAATGGCCTGAAAAATGTGCGTGGCTCCATTGCCATGGCCCGTACCCAGGTGGTTGACAGTGCCACCAGTCAGTTTTTCATCAACCTGGTCGACAACAGTTTCCTCGACCATCAGGGCAAGGCTCCCAATGCTTATGGCTACGCTGTTTTCGGTCAGGTCACCGACGGCATGGAAATCGTTGACGCTATAGCCAAAGTAGCAACCGGCAATTCTGGTCCCCATCAGGATGTTCCCAAAGATGCCGTCATCATTACCAAAGCCACCATCGTCGAATAAAAAAACACCGGCTGCGAATTTTGTTCTTTTCGCAGCCGGCATCCTACTCCCTACTCCCTACTCCCTACTCCCTATTAACCGCCAACGGCAGAACCAGTCTGAAACTGCTCCCATGGTGCAGGCAAGACTCGACCTGCAAATACCCGCCGGCTTCATCAGCAATCCGGTGACAGATAGTTAATCCCAGCCCGGTACCCTCTCCTGGCGCCTTGGTCGTATAAAAAGGGTCGAATATCTGGGTCAGATCGCTGGCCGCAATACCACAGCCATCATCTTTGATCTGCAGCCATAGCGCTTCCTGCGCGGTGCCGGCAGTCAGTTCAATCACCCCTTTTTTTCCACAGGCATGTGTGGCATTGATCAATAGGTTGATAAACACCTGATGAAGCTTTTGTCGATTGATCCGCACCATGGCAAAATCAACAGGTAACATGTCGACAATGCGTACCTGCCCGAACGTTCCCTGGTGAGCAAGCAAATCACAACACACACGTAATTCAGCAACTGAATCAACATGATCAATGCTGATCTTATCAGCCGGGCGCGAAAAATTGAGAAGCTCACGCACCAGATAATCAATGCGCGCGGCCTCGACCAGGGCGCGTTCAGCAACATCTTTGTCGGCTGAATGCAAGCGCTTTTTAAGTAATTCAAGATAGCCGATCAGTGCTGCCAACGGATTGCCAAGCTCATGGGCGAGCCCTGCAGCGAGCTGCCCGACGGAAGCCATTTTTTCACTGCGGATCAACTCATCACGCGCCTGCTGCAATTGCCGATTGGTATTTTGAAGTTCATCGATGTGAATGTGCGTTTGCGCCTGACTCTTTTGCAACGCAATCACCATCTCGTTGTAGGCCGTAGCCAACTGCGCCAGTTCCGTCGGTCCGCCAATCGGCAGACGCGTATTTAAATCCCCGCGGCCGACATCCTGGGTGGCCCGCAGCAACAGCTTGGCCGGCTTGATGATATTACGTTGCAGCAGATAGTAGCCGGCCGCAATCAGAACCAGTCCGTAAAGTACCACATAAATCAGCAGCAACTGCAGGGCGTCCATCAACTGCAGACGGATATCGTCCAGACTGAAGTGCATTTCAAGCACACCGGCGAAGCGCTGATCAGCAAACAAGGGGAACGCCAACTGAACACCGGCGCTGCCTGCAGTGAAACGGTTCAGCAATGTGGGGAAATCGACCCGCCGCTCAAACTCACCCGTGAGCCGGACCTGCTGACGCCGGGCGGCACTTAAAGGCTGCCGACCTGCGGCACTAAAGGACTCAAGCAGGGTGAGATGCTGATCGAACAACCACCAGCCGTCGCAATAACCGGTTTCATCCAGCTTGCCCAGCAGCAGCTGGCTCGATGAGCCGGGGGTAGCCGTAGCAGCAGGATACAGCTGCGCAGACAGGGCAACTGTGACAATGCGGGCGATGTCCTCGAGATGACGCAAGCGTTCCGCCAACAACCGTTGCTCCGTCAGGCGCAGCATCAACATTCCCCCCAACAACAGGGCGGCCACCAGCAGAAACGTTAGAGTAACGAGGATTTCGGTGCGCAATCCGACACTTTTTTTCACGACGATAGGGATCCTCAATAGTTATGACAATTCCTGCTTGACTACCATATTTCACCGCCAAATTGAATCATGTTTGTCATAACGGCCCTGAACAGGTAATAATGCAGAGACAGATCCTGTTCTTATCATCGTTTCAGTAATCATCACAAAAAGGATTTCCTTATGACAAAAATTCTCTATCTGGATGCAGACGCTTGTATCGGTTGTGAAACATGCACTCGAATCAGTCCCAACGTTTTCCATATGGTATCTGAACATATGGCCGGCATTCTTGACCCGACGGGAGATAGTGTGGAAAAGATTGAAGAAGCGATGGATAACTGCCCGGTTGCCTGCATCACCTGGGAAGACCTGTAAATTCTGCCGGTGATGACAACCAGGCTGAAACCGGCAGATCTGATCGATCGCTATTATCTCGCTTACCCAGTGGCGCGAAGGATTCTTCTCGAACATAGTCGCCAGGTGTCGCGCCGGGCACTGGCTATCGCCCGCGCCCTGATTCTGCGGGGAGCAAATCCCGATCTTCAGTTTGTTGGCGAAGCGGCCATGCTCCATGATATTGGCATGATCTTCACCGACGCGCCAGATATCGGCTGCCATGGCGATGCTCCCTACCTGCAGCATGGTGTAATCGGTGCCAGGCTGCTTGACAACCTGGGGCTACCCGCACATGCGCGGGTTTGCGAACGTCACACTGGCGTGGGGCTGACGGCGAGAGAAATCGAGCAAAACAAGCTGCCATTGCCCAGACGCGATCTACTTCCGGAAACCCTGGAAGAGAGGATCATCTGTTATGCCGATCTCTTCTATTCAAAAGATCCGAACAGCCTGCACAAGAGCAAAAACAGCAAAAAAGTGCGACTCCAGCTTGAGCGCTATGGTAAGGATAAACCCCTGATTTTTGAGCGTTGGCTGGCCGAATTTGAGCCGGAACTCTGACTCTGATGGAAACCTGGACACAATACATACTTCTGTATCTTCCTGAAGGCAGTAAGTACTATTCACTGCTTTTTCTTGTCGCCTTCGCTGAATCACTGCCGATAGTGGGTTTGCTCGTCCCTGGCAGTACTGTCATCGTCCTGGCCGGTTTTCTCATTGTAGCCGGCAAGGGCAACCTTGCCGCGCTGATCATGGTAGCTACCGTTGGTGCTCTGTTCGGCGACCTGCTCAGCATGTGGCTGGGCAAACGCTATGGTGGTATCTTTTTACGTATGCGTTTTTTTCGCCGCCGGCGCAAGATGATCCGCTACGCCCAGAAATTCTTCGTCACCCATGGTGGCAAAAGCCTGTTTTTTGCACGCTTTTTAGGTCCGATCCGCGGGATCGTTCCTTTTATCGCCGGCCTGTCACAGATACCGCGCGGCGCTGGTGCTATCTATATCCTGATCAGTTCGATCCTTTGGGGTATTTGCTATCCGGGGATTGGCTATCTTGGTGGCAGCAGCCTGCAGCAAGCGCAAAATCTTGGTGTGCGGCTGGGACTTGCGATCATAGTCCTATTACTGATTGTCATCGTTCATTATCAGGTAAAAAAACTGTTCAAATAGGAACGTCACTAATGAACTACCCCACTGCAGGCAGCGGGGTAGCAGAATAACCAATTCACAAGTGAGAACTTAGAAGAAAGTTCGATGATTCAGCAGGCTTCCTTCAGGATTCCAGATTCTGTCTGCTGGATTATTAGACATGCAACGCAGCAAGCTGCGGAGAACTTAACTCCTAGATGATTAAAAAAGGCCACCCTTAAGCAGAGTGGCCTTTTTTTGGCTAACAACTTGTCACATCAATGGATCAGGCGCCGTAGCCTTCCATCTCATCAAACTGCAGATACTGGTAGATCTGCTCAGCCTTGGGCGCAATGCGCTCTTTGTAAACGGCAAAGTATTCAGCCGGAGTCGGCAATTTGCCGATATTGGCAACAACGGCACCAAGTTCAGCCGAACCCAGATAGACCCTGGCACCATCACCGATGCGATCATCGAAGTTCCGGGTACTGGTTGAGTACATATTGACCTTGTCCGGCACCCGCGCCTGATTGCCCATGCACAGCGAACAGCCGGCGATTTCAAGACGTGCACCTTTGGCACTGAAGACGGAAAAAACCGCTTCTTCCTTGAGTTTTCCCTGATCCATCCGGGTCGGCGGGCAAACCCAGGTACGCACCTCGGGATTGAACTTCTCACCGCGCCAGATTTCAGCAGCAGCGCGGAAGTGACCAATATTGGTCATACAGGAGCCAATAAACACATCCTGGATCGAGGTTCCCTGCACTTCGGAGAGCAGTTTGACATCATCCGGATCATTCGGGCAGGCGAGAATCGGTTCGGTAATCTCAGCCAGATCGATCTCAATCACTGCGGCGTATTCAGCGTTGGCGTCGGCTCTGATCAGCTTGGGATCCTTGAGCCATTCCTTGACCGCGTCAATCCGGTTGCGCAGCGTCTGGGCATCCTGGTAGCCATCCTTGATCATCTGCTCCATCAGGGCCACATTTGAGCGCAAGTAGGTGCAGACACTCTCTTCAGACAGCTGGATACACCCGGCTGCAGCAGAACGTTCAGCGGCCGCGTCAGTTAATTCAAAAGCCTGCTCGACGGACAGGTCGGGAAGCCCTTCCATTTCAAGGATTCGGCCATTAAAGACGTTGACTTTGTTCTTCTTGGGAACGGTCAACAACCCTTGCTTGATCGCCCAGTAGGGGATCGCATTGACCGCATCACGTAAGGTGATCCCCTCGTTTAATTTCCCCTTAAAACGCACCAGTACCGACTCCGGCATATCGAGTGGCATAAAGCCGAGGGCGCCGGCAAAGGCAATCAAACCCGATCCCGCAGGGAAACTGATACCGATGGGGAAGCGGGTGTGAGAATCGCCACCGGTACCGACCGTGTCGGGAACCAGCAGTCGATTGAGCCAGCTATGAATAACTCCGTCACCGGGACGCAATGGAACACCGCCACGCTCGGCAATAAAGGTTGGCAAGGTCTTGTGCATTTTGATGTCAGCCGGCTTGGGATAAGCGGCAGTATGGCAGAACGACTGCATCACCATGGGTGACAAGAAGCGCAGACAGGCCAGTTCTTTCCACTCATCGGCAGTCATTGGTCCGGTCGTATCCTGGGAGCCGACGGTGGTCATTGCTGGTTCACAGGAACTGCCCGGCAGCACCCCGGCAACACCGCAGGCACGGCCAACCATCTTCTGCGCCTGGGTGTAGCCCTGATCTGCTTTAGATTCAGGATTCTGAACTTTTGCAAACAAGTCTGAAGCCCCCAGACCCAGAGCACTACGAGCCACACCGGTCAGGGCACGGCCAATAATCAATGGAACCCGGCCGCCGGCACGGTATTCATCCGGAACCGTTGAGGGTTTGATCTCAAAGGTGGTGATCACCTCCCCTGCTGCATTGGTCACCTCCCCTTTGCTGGTATTGATGGTAATAACATCACCCATATTCAGATTGCTGACGTCCATCCGTAACGGCAGAGCACCGGAATCCTGGGCCGTGTTGAAGAAGATCGGGGCGATAACACCACCAATGATCACGCCGCCACGGCGTTTGTTCGGTACGGCAGGGATATCATCACCAATACACCACAAAACGCTGTTACAGGCCGATTTACGGGAAGATCCGGTTCCCACAACATCACCAACAAAGGCAACTTGATGTCCTTCAGCACGCCACTTGGCAATTTCCTGGATGCCTCCCGGAAAACGGGTTTTGCCCATGGCTAATGCATGAAGGGGAATATCGGGGCGACTCCAGGCGTCACCGGCAGGTGAAAAATCATCGGTATTAATCTCCCCCTCAACCTTAAACACCTTAACTCGAATCACCTCAGGCATGGCAGGTTTGGCGGTAAACCACTCAGCGTCAGCCCAACTTTGAACAACCTTTTTCGCCGCCGCATGTGATTTGGACAATTGAATCACCTGCTCAGCAGCATCATAAACATAGGTCAACCCGGACAAGGCTTTAGCTGCATGATCCGCAAGTTCATTATCCTTGAGAGCCTTAATCAGGGGATCTACGTTGTAACCACCAATCATGGTACCAAGAATCTGTACAGCCTTGACGCGATCAATTAGAGGTGTAGATTTAGCTCCATCAATGACCTCTGCCAGAAAACCCGCTTTTACTTCAGCAGCTGGATCAACCCCGGGAGAAACACGGTCAGTCAGTAATTGTAATAAAAAATCTTCTTTTCCCGCCGGAGGATTCTGCAGCAATAGGCATAGGTCGCGGGTCTGTTCAGGGGTCAAAGGCAGGGCAGGGATTCCTTGGGCATGTCTTTCCTCTTGATGTTTCAGATAAGCGTCGATCATTCTCTCTCCTCCAGTCATCTAGTTAGCAACGTTAGCTACAAGTCCTGATTTGTTGATCCTTAAAATCAGCATTAAATAAGTGTTTTAGTGTGCGACAACTGCATACTGTATACGATTTTTTAAATTGAAGTCAACGTGCAGATCCTCTTTATCCAAAAACAAACGTAACTATTCAGCACCGCGCCGGGGATCCTCGGCCAAGAGACGCTTTTCGTCGTCCGTGGCCGCTTGATTGTCGCCGTCCCTGGCGACAGACACCCTTGTCACAGCACCCCCGACCCGGTGGCAACGAAGGAACCGAATAGCAACGCACGCCGCGCTGCGCCGTCTTGTCATAAACTAAGTTAGTCAGAAGCTACAAACACACAACTGCGATGATATCCCGCAATTATTTCAATAATTCGATTTCAGTAATCCTACTGGTGTGAATTATTATGTCACACATAAGGACAATCATGATTCGAGAGGGGATGGTGTTTATGGACTAACTACGAGGAGGCAACCGTCATGTTCGAATCATTGCTGTTACTGTGTGTTGTACTCATTCTCATCGGACAACTTCTGCCCGACGAGAATGAAACAGGGATGGACTAATGAACCTTCAACAGTTCTACTTCGAAAACAAGGGCAGCGTTTGGTGGTATCACCGGTGGTGCTCCCTGATCAGCGTAAGCCAGTTCAGCAGGAATAGTAAGTTCCCACTTATCTCCCTCCTGCATCAGTTGCAGAGCTTCAGTCCAGCCGGGGATAACATTGGCAACCGGAAAACGGGCAGGCTCGCCACGCGTATAAGAACTGTCAAACTCAGTTCCATCTATCAAGGTTCCACGATAGTGAACTTCTACCGATGAGTTAACCTTAGGTGATATTCCTTTCCCCTTGGACAGTACACGGTACTGCAACCCACTTTTTGTTGTCACAACCCCCGCCTTTTTACTGTTCTGTTCGAGATACGTTGCAGATTCTGCGACATTTTTTTCTGCTTCCGCAGCCATCATCGCCATTTCCCGCATCTGCATCTGCTGTTGAAAAGCCATCAAGGTCTGGGCCATCTGATCTTCATCCATCAATGTTAGCTCCCCCTTAAACGCAGCAACAAGACCTGCTGAAACCATTTCAGGATCGATGTCCAGTTGTTGCATCTTCATGCTCAGACCAATATTCATGCCGATGGCATAACCTACCTGTTCAGCTTCTGTTTCAAACGTTGCAGAATAACTGACCGTCGCAGCGACCACTACAACCAACAAGGCAGTAAATAGTTTTTTCATCTTCATTGTCCTTTCTTATGAAATTTAGGCATCGTTAACTATACGAGAAAGACCTGGACACACCATGTCTCCCTGATGTCACCAACAAAAAAAGCAAGGCCCGGAGTTGCTACGCCGGGCCTTGCTTTATCTATAATAGTCCAACTGATTAACCAGCCAGAACTTCTTTCATTTTATCAAAACCAAGACTATAGGCCTTTTTGTTCAGGTCCTTGAAGGCTTCCGGCACCTTAGCCAGAACCGCTTGCTCACCGGACTCGCGCTTAACAACGCCGGTCAGGGCGATCATTGCACCCAGAGCAATAACGTTGGCAACAATTTCACGACCAACATCGACCTTTGCGGTGCGCATGATCGGCAGACTGTAAACCTTGTAATTACCCTGTGGCGGGTTTTTAACAAAATCACTGTCGACCAGTAGAACACCACCGTCCTTAATACCAACTGCATATTTATCAGCAGCTTCCTGGGTCATTGCCAGACAGGCATCAACAACGGTTGCCTTAGGGTAATCGATCGGCTCATCGCCAATGATAACTTCCGACTTGGAAGCTCCACCACGGGCTTCCGGCCCATAACTTTGTGACTGTACGGCATGACGCCCTTCGATGATCGAAGCGGCTTCTGCCAGGATAATTCCGGCAGTGATCAGACCCTGACCACCCGCACCGGAAAAGCGAAGTTCATATCTTTCTGCCATGATTCTCGTCTCCTTATGGATGTGATCAGGCGCCTTGCACACGCGCAATGATTTTTGCGTAGTTTTCGCAGTATTCCGGACGGTCTTCCTTGTGGAGAACACCGGTCAAGGTCTTCCCTTCGAGCTGCTCGGGTGTCATTTTTGCCGCTGCAGTCACCGGAACCGCGATTTCCTTGAGACGCTTCATCATATCCACGACACTGCGGAACTTGTTACGCCGCCCGTAAGTAGTGGGGCAGTCGTCCAGAACTTCGATAATAGCCATGCCTTTGTGCTTGATTCCCTCAGCGATCAATTTGTCAATCTGGTTCGCATGGAAAGCCGTCGTCCGGGCAACAAAGGTCGCACCGGCACCGATCGCCAGTTTTGCCAGATCAAAACATGGATCAGGATTGCCGTAGGGAGTTGTCGAGGCCAAATGTCCGGTCGGAGTAGATGAAGAGAACTGACCACCGGTCATGCCGTAGATGTAGTTATTCATCAAAACGTAGGTCATATCAATATTACGCCGGCAGGCATGAATAAAGTGATTGCCCCCGATCGCGGCACCATCCCCATCGCCGCCACAGCAGATGACCGTCATTTCCGGCTTTGCCATTTTTATACCGGTAGCAAAAGCTGCTGCACGACCATGAGCGGTATGCAGGGTATTAAAATCCAGGTACCCGGGCATCCGGCTGGCACAGCCGATACCAGAGACAATGGCTGTATTCTTTTTTTCAAGACCACAAGCATCCATTGCCCGAATCAGACCCTTCATGACAATGCCATGGCCACAACCGGGACACCAGATGTGAGGCAGCTTTCCCGGACGGATTGATTTTTCGTAATCGTAAGCCATTTAGAGAACCTCCTTAACCTGGTCGATGATTTGGCTTGGGGTGAGCGGATCGCCGTCAACCCGGTGGACGCCTGCGAGCTTACAGGAATTTTTCACAACCCGCTCCACCTCAAAGATCATCTGGCCAAGGTTCATTTCAGGGACAACTATCGCTTTGACCTGTTCGCCAATCTGAGCAACACGCTTTTCCGGGAACGGCCAGAGGGTAATGGGACGGAACATGCCTGCCTTAATGCCCTGCTCGCGCAGTTCATTGACAGCATACCGGGCTGAGCGAGAAGTAGAGCCGTAAGCCAGGACAACGACCTCGGCATCATCAATCAGATATTCCTCATTTGACTCTATATCTGCACGGGCTTCCGGGCACTCAACCTTGCGGATCTGACGGCGCTCTTCAGCATCGACCAATTCGGCCTTGGTAGTTGGAAAACCATCCTCGGCCTTGTTTAACCCAGTAACATGGAAACGGTAGTCTGAGCCGTAAGCAGCCAGCGGCGGGACATCACCGAAAGAGGTGTCAAAAGGCTTATATTTCTCGGGCGGAACCGATGGCGCCGGGCGATCGATCACTTCGAGTTCACCTGGTTCCGGAAAGACAATACGCTCACGCATGTGACCGACGATTTCATCATACAGAACCTGTACCGGCATGCGATACTTTTCCGCCAGATTGAAGGCACGAACAGTCTCGGTAAAAATTTCCTGACAGGAAGCCGGACACAGCGCAATAGCCGCATGGTCACCATGGGTACCCCAACGCGCCTGCATCACATCAGACTGTCCGGGGCCGGTGGGCATACCGGTTGAAGGACCACCACGCATGACGTTGATGATAACGCAGGGAACTTCAGCGATACAGGCATAACCGATCAATTCCTGTTTCAGGGAAATACCGGGGCCTGACGAGGCGGTCAGCACTTTGGAACCGGCTAACGAAGCACCGATTATAGATGCTATAGCACCGATTTCGTCTTCCATCTGAATAAACTTACCACCTATTTTGGGAAGTTCACCTGCCATAACTTCCGCAATTTCAGTGGAGGGAGTAATTGGGTAGCCGCCGAAGAAGTTACATCCGGCATAAAGTGCGCCCTGGGCGCAAGCCTCATTCCCCTGTAAAAGAGCAATTTTCTTTGCCACGAACTGACCTCCTCTAGCTATTACAGCTTGTGAACTTTAATGGCGAAGTCAGGGCAACGCAACTCACACTGATTACATGCAATACAGGCATCAGCGTTTGCAACCTTGACAACAAATGCATCCATCTCCAGGACCTTTGTAGGACAGAACTCTACGCAAATGCTGCATCCCTTACAATAGGCTTCGATGATTTCAATTTCCGCTTTCGCGCTCATGAACGATTATCTCCTTTACTATATAGTGACTGTCGACAAACAGCTTTTCAAAGCGGCGAAATGCTAACATAAGCGACAACTCTACGCCAGCAAAAACATCCATCCCTGAAGCACCTGGAACAATGGTGCTTTCCTTATAAAAGCAGCGGGTTAAGCTCAACCCTGGGAATCGAATAAAAAATTTTCACAACAAAAAAAAGGCCGCAACAGGTTTTTACAGGCATCTACTCCCATACCCGAACAACCACTACCCTGTTTGCAGCACCCCTGCATTATCGTTATTGAATTACCAGAGCGGAGCCAAAAACAGAAGGGCAGTCAAACGACTGCCCTTCTGAATCAAGAGCAACAATCCTGCTAGAGATTCATGCTGCCGACGAGTTCTTTCACTGCGGCAACAGAGTTATCCATCAGCGCCTGCTCACCAGCATCAAGTTTCATTTCAATGATCTTCTCGATACCGCCGGCCCCGATCACACAATGAACGCCAACATAGAAGTTATCAACACCGTATTGGCCTTGCAGCAAGGCGCAGGTCGGCAGTACCCGTTTTTGGTCCTTAAGGAATGACTCGGCCATCGCTACAGCTGACGAGGCCGGGCTGTAGAAAGCACTACCGTTGCCAAGCAGCTTAACGACTTCGCCACCGGCATTCTTGGTGCGCTCAACCATTGCAGTCATCACTTCCTGGGCCTTGGCGGCATTACCGTACTTCTGCTCAAGCAGTTCCATAACCGGAATGCCCGCAACATTAGCGTAACGTACCAGGGGAACCATGGTATCACCGTGACCACCAAGGGTAATAGCAGTAACGTCCTTGACAGAAACACCAAGTTCCCAGGCAATGAAAGCAGCAAAACGGGCGGAGTCAAGGACACCGGCCTGACCACAAACACGCTCAGACGGGAAGCCGGTAACCTTCCGGCACAAGGTCACCATCGCATCAAGGGGGTTAGAAATAACGATAACAAAGGCATTCGGAGCATTATCACGAATACCTTCAGCCACACTGGTCATGATCTTTGAGTTAACACCGATCAGGTCATCACGGCTCATACCAGGCTTACGCGGTAGGCCGGCAGTAACGATAACAACATCTGAACCAGCGATATCTTTATAATCATTGGTACCGGTCACACTGACGTCAAAGCCGTCTACAGGTGATGCTTCAGCAATATCAAGGGTTTTTCCCTGAGGCATATTCTCGACGATGTCGAACATCACCACATCACCCAGTTCACGCAACGCACAAAGTTGAGCCAGAACACCACCAATTTGTCCGCCACCAATCAAAGCAATTTTTGGTCTCGCCATTTTCTCTCTCCTTGTTATTAATATCTTATATTTAATTAAACCGGGACGACCGTTCGCCCCGGCTCGGCTGATTTACTAAAGACCACTACATGTTGTCGATAATAGCATTCAGGGTTGCACTTGGACGCATTTCCTTTTCGGTTTTGACTCGATCCGGACGGAAGTAACCACCGATATCAATCGGCCTACCTTGCGCCGCAATCAATTCAGCATCGATTTTGTCAGCGTTGTCAGTCATTTCCTTGGCAATCGGGGTGAAACGAGTCTTGAGATCCTGATCCTGACTCTGAGCGGCCAATGCCTGAGCCCAGTACAGCGTCAGGTAGAAAGTGCTGCCGCGATTATCCAGTTCATTAACTTTACGAGACGGCAGTTTCTGATTCTCAAGGTACGTACCAATAGCCGTATCAAGAGTCTCAGCAAGCACCTTGGCTTTGTTGTTATTGAAGTTTTTAGCTACCAGTTCCAACGATGGAACCAGCGCACAATATTCGCCTAAAGAATCCCAGCGGGTGTGCCCTTCTTTCAGGAACTGCTGGACATGCTTGGGAGCAGAACCGCCGGCACCTGTTTCAAACAGACCACCACCGGCAAGCAACGGTACGATAGACAGCATCCGTGCACTGGTACCCAGTTCCAGAATCGGGAACAGGTCGGTCAGATAATCCCGCAGCACGTTGCCGGTTGCTGAAATGGTGTTAAGCCCTTTACGAATCCGCTCCAGTGAGAACTTCATCGCTTCACGGGGAGCCATCACCTTGATCTCGAGACCGGCGGTATCATAGTCGGGAAGATATTTGTTGACCTTGGCAATGATCTGGGCATCGTGACCGCGCTTTTCATCCAGCCAGAACACCACCGGCTCACCCGACTCACGGCACCGCTCAACCGCAAGACGAACCCAGTCTTTGATGGCGATATCTTTAGCCTGGCAGGAGCGATAGACATCCCCCTTTTCTACCTTCTGCTCCATCAAGAGCTGACCGGCTGAGTTGACAACCTGGAAGGTTCCGTTGCTCGGCGCTTCAAAGGTTTTGTCATGGGAGCCGTATTCTTCAGCTTTCTGCGCCATCAGACCAACGTTAGAAACACTGCCCATGGTCGAAGGATCGAACTGACCATTGTCACGAGCATTATCAATGATCTCTGCGTACATGGTGGCATAGCAACGGTCAGGAACCATGGCGATAGTGTCCTGCAACTGATCCTGCAGATTCCACATTTTGCCGCCATCCCGGACAACGTTAGGCATGGAAGCATCAACAATCACGTCGTTGGGCACATGCAGGTTGGTAATATTCTTGCGGGAGTCAACTATGGCGAGCGCCGGGCCGCTTTCGTAGCACTTATTGATGTCGGCTTCAATTTCGGCCTTTTTGTCCGCCGGCAATTTGTTCAGCTTGGCCAGGATATCGCCCATACCATAATTGGGGCTGGCACCGATCTCTTTGAGGGTCGCAGCATGCTTATCAAGGGCATCCTTGAAATACACCGATACACAGTGGCCGAACAAAATCGGATCAGAGATCTTCATCATAGTGGCCTTGAGGTGCAGTGACAACAGCACACCCTTTTCTTTTGCCTCGGCGGCGGTGGCAGCATAGAACTCACGCAGTTTACGCACATTCATAGTAGAACTGTCAAAAACCTCACCGGCCAGCAACTTGACTTCTTTAAGGACCTTGCTATGGCCACCCTCATCCACAAACTGGATCTTGACGGTATCAGCGGCATCCATCGTCACCGATTTTTCTGACGCATAGAAATCGCCGCTATCCATGAAAGCGACACGGCATTTTGATTCGCCGGGAGCCGGCCAGGGCTGCATCATCTTGTGGGGATTTTTCTGGGCAAACTTTTTAACCGACGCTGCAGCACGACGATCCGAGTTGCCCTCGCGCAACACCGGATTTACCGCGGAACCGAGCACCTTGGAAAAACGCTCCTGCAGCTTGCGGTCCTCGTCGTTTTTCGCTTCTTCCGGATAACTGGGAATATCATAACCCTGTTGCTGAAGTTCCTTGATACAGGCCTGCAGCTGGGGAACCGAGGCACTGATATTCGGCAGTTTGATCACGTTGGCTTCAGGGGACTTGACCAACTGACCCAACTCTGCCAGATGGTCAGCGACCCGTTGTGCTTCGGTCAGGCGCTCCGGGAAGAGTGTCAGCACACGACCGGGCAGGGAAATATCACGGGTTTCTACCTCAATGTCGCAGCCTTTGGTAAAGGCTCGAACAACGGGCAAAAAGGCATAGGTGGCCAAAGCCGGTGCTTCATCAATTTCAGACCAGATAATCTTTGCTGCCATTCGTCTCTCTCCTTGATTAATGTAGTGTCAAAATAATGCAGTCCATAACAAGGTTACAAACTGAGAATCCCGCATGGGAAAGCGTTGTATACAGTATACAAGTGAGAGGGGCATGTCAAGAGGCTTCACGGTCAACCGGCGATTAAAACTCTCCATAAAAAGACAGCTTATCTTCATTGCCGGGGGTCGCGACCTTCTGCCGTGAAGCGGCGAAGAAACACCAACCAAAGCGACAACAAAATTCCTTTGCTGCGTCCAATAAAATCAGAACAGATTCAACTCCTGGGCCTCCTGGCGCGCGGCCTCAATCTCTTCAATATTTTTGTCACGGGGGATATCCAGCAGCTGGCCGGGCGCAATCTCCCTGGGTGTTTTGATCTGATCACGGTTGGCACGGTAAATCAACGGCCACAGCAACCCATCGCCATAGACTTCAGGCAAACCGGCAATCTCGGCCAGGTTCTGCCCAGCCCTGACTTCATAACGCTCTACCTTGGCGGTCGTGACCGGTGGAGGCGGGGGCGGTGGTGGGGTTTTTGCCACACTGGCGGCACTTGCTGCGCGCGCCGCTGCCTGTTGGGCTTCCAGTTGGCGACGCCGTTCCAGCTCTTGTTGACGTTGGGCTGCTTCCTGTTCGGCCAGTTCGCGCTGACGTAGTTCTTCCTGTCGGCGGGCCTTTTCTATGCGCTGACGTTCCAACTCAGCCAACCGCGCAACAGCAATTTCCGCTTCGATACGAGCAGCTTCAGCGTAACGCTGCGCCAGACTGATGGTCCGCGCTGCTGCACGATATTTCTGCCTCTCCATCTGATCTTCGGCTGCGTCCAGGGCAGCCCGTGCCAGCTGGTATTCACCCGGGGACCAGTCAGCGGCGCCGACTTCAGCAGCATGGCGAACCAGATTACGTGCGGTTTCCAACTCTGCAACCGGCGGTTTTGCACAACCCGCCAGGACAGCGACACAAACACCTATGATAAATAAAAATCTGATCTTCATTTAAAATCTTTTTTTAGAGTCATTACTCCTGCTTTTTCCGCAACCGGATACCCAATTCCTGCAACTGCTTTTCGTCCACGGCATTTGGCGCATCCGACAGCATACAGGTTGCTTTCTGGGTTTTCGGGAAGGCGATCACGTCGCGGATCGAATCGGCTGCGGTAAGGATCATCATCAGCCGATCGAGACCAAAAGCAATACCACCATGGGGTGGTGCTCCATAGCTTAAGGCATCAAGCAGGAAACCGAACTTCAATTGTGCCTCCTCTTCGCCAATACCCAGAAGCTCGAACAGGCGCGACTGCACGGACGGGTCATGGATCCGGACGCTGCCGCCGCCGACCTCCGACCCGTTGAGAACCAGATCGTAGGCCTGGGCACGCGCCTTGCCCGGATCACTGTCAAGAAGCGGGATATCTTCCTCCAGCGGCGAGGTAAAGGGGTGATGGACGGCAACATGGCGCTTGGCTTCGGCATCCCACTCAAGCAGCGGAAAGTCAGTCACCCAGACAAAGCGATAGTCATCCTTACTTGCCAGCCCCAGACGCTGACCAAGATGCCCCCTCAGACGCCCCAGCGCCTCATTGGTAATCCCCGCCGTATCGGCAACAAACAGCAACAGGTCACCAACCTCACTAGACAATTCCTGATTGAGACGGATCAACTCCGCAGCGGTAAAAAATTTGGCAATGGGAGACTGCCACCCTTCTTCAGTGACCTTGACCCAGGCTAGCCCTTTGGCACCGTAAATCTTGACAAAATCGGTAAAACCATCCAGGTCCTTGCGGGAGAAATCCGCACCACCCTTGACGTTGATAGCCTTAACCAGCCCTCCGGCTGCCGCCACCTCAGCAAACACCTTGAACTGCGAATCAGCCACCAATGCAGTCAGGTCTACCAGTTCAAGGGCAAAGCGCAGATCGGGGTTGTCAACACCAAAGCGCCGCAAGGCCTCTGCATAGGTCAGGCGCTCCATGGGCAATTGAACCTCGAGGCCGATAGCCTCTTTAAAAATGGCGGCGATCAACCCCTCCATGGTAGCAATAACATCATCACGATTGACAAAGCTCATTTCACAGTCAATCTGGGTGAACTCCGGTTGACGATCGGCGCGCAGATCCTCGTCGCGGAAACATTTGACGATCTGAAAATAGCGATCAAAACCGGACACCATGAGCAGCTGCTTGAATAATTGGGGGGACTGCGGCAGAGCATAAAAATTGCCGACATTGACGCGGCTCGGAACCAGATAGTCGCGTGCTCCTTCCGGTGTGCTCTTGGTCAGAACCGGGGTTTCAACCTCAATAAAACCTTGACCGTCAAGATAGGTCCTAACCGTTCTGGCAACCAGATGACGCATCATCAGATTGCGCTGCAGCGCTGGACGCCGCAGGTCAAGATAGCGATACTTCAAACGGATATTTTCTGCTACCTCGGTGTATTCATCAATCATGAAGGGGGGGGTCTCAGAACGGTTAAGGATCCGTAACTCGGTTACCTCAATTTCAACCTCACCGGTTTTCATGCGCGGGTTGACGGTTCCTTGCGGGCGTGCCGAAACTCTTCCCCGGGCAGCGATCACATATTCAGTGCGCACCTGTTCTGCCTTCCGGTGCGAGGTGACATCGCGGTCCGGATCGAGAGCCAACTGAACGATCCCCTCTCGATCGCGCAGATCGATAAAAATCAGACCGCCATGATCACGGCGCCTCTGTACCCACCCCATGACACAAATTTCCTGACCGATCAGTACTGCCGTCGGTTCACCACATCGATGTGTCCGTTTCCAGTTTCCCAGCTTATCGTTTTGCACGGTGCCTCCAAATGCGCCAGCAGACGCCCAAATAGTGATTGTTAAACGGTTTATTATATGGATCGCAGCAAGTGTCGGTCAAGTAATAGCAAATAGCTGCAAAAAGATTTTTACGTCAGCATTTCCACCAGTGCATCAAGGCGCACGCTTGACTGTGTGCCGTCTGCCATTTTTTTGAGCTGAGCCTGGCCACTGCGCAATTCCTCATCACCAATAATCAAGGTATGTATTGCACCGGATTTGTCGGCACGGCGCATCTGTGCTTTTAAGCTTTTGCCGTGGAAATCCATTTCAGCTCGCACTCCCTGCATCTGCAACTGCGACATCAGAACAAATGCCTGTTCGGCCGCGGCGTCCCCAAGGGCGGCAATAAACAAATCCGGCACAGCCAAACTGCCGGCATCTTGGTCCAGCATGAGCACCAGGCGTTCCAGACCAATGGCAAAACCGATTCCTGGCAGGGGCGGCCCACCGAGACTTTCGATCAGGCCGTCATAGCGGCCACCTGCCGCCACAGCGTTTTGTGACCCTAACTGATCGGTCACCAGTTCAAAGGTGGTGCGCACATAATAATCAAGACCGCGTACCATGCGCGCGTTCACACTATATGGCACCTTGAGCAGGTCAAGATAGCGCCGCACCTGAGTGAAGTGCTGATCGCAAGCGCCGCACAGATGATCGATCATCGCCGGGGCGTCGACCGTAGCAGTCCGGCAGGCTTCGACCTTGCAATCAAGGACTCGCAGGGGGTTGGTCTGATAACGCCGTTGGCATTCGCTGCAAAGCGGCTCCAGGCGCTGCTCAAGATATTGGATCAGTTGCCGGCGATAATCGGGGCGGCAGACCGGGCAGCCGAGGGAATTAATTTCGAGGGAGACCGCATTAATACCGATTCGGTTGAAAAAATGATGGAGCATCAGCAGCACCTGGGCGTCAATCTTGGGATCTTCGACCCCGATCGCCTCGGCACCAATCTGATGAAATTGGCGGTAACGCCCTTTTTGCGGGCGTTCATAACGAAACATGGGGCCGATATAGCAGAGCTTGGAAACCGTATCCTGAGCGACCAAACGATTCTGAATAATTGAGCGCATGACTGGGGCTGTCCCTTCCGGGCGCAAGGTCATGGAGTTCCCGCTCTTATCGGCGAAAGTATACATTTCTTTTTCGACGATGTCGGTGGATTCACCAATGGAACGACAGAAGAGCTCAGTTTTTTCAAGGACCGGCGTTCTAATCTCAGTAAATCCATAGGTGCTAAAAATTTCGCGCGCGCTTTGTTCGAGAAACTGCCAGACGCCGACCACGTCCGGCAAGACATCGTTCATTCCCTTGATTCCTGAAATACTCACCATTCTATCCTTTCAAGCTCACGTTTGCGATCGCAATGAAGAGTGCTGACTCTCCTCTGTCTCATCAGAAACCAGAAGGGAAAAAACTATCTGCTGATGGAAAATGAAGAGAGTCCGCCGATGTTATAAAGCAAAGGTGGGGGAACAGCAAGATTTAGCTTGGCGGAACGATTAAAATTGATGGCGGCGCAAAAACTCACCAACGGCTGGGGTACCGCCATCGTCCACTGCTTCGACGTACGTAAGGACTCCTCATTGTTCAACAATGGCGCGCCTTACAGGTGGCGCTTTGAGCTTAGCCGTCCAACCTGATGCTTTTTGCGCAAGCATCAAAGTTAGAAACTAGCGCGGACCGTTGATTTCGCCGGCGCTGCAAATACTGTTACGCGACGACTTACCGATGTACATCGCCTGGTCAGCAAGATCGAGAAGGCGCTCCTGAGTGGTCGCATCATCGGGAAAGGTCGAAATGCCGATAGAGACCGTTACCTGTGATGGTGTGTTGTCGTTTTTCAGAAAAATATGTTTGGCAATCAGCCCGCGAATACGCTCGGCAACAACACGCGCCGCGCGCAGATCCGTTTCAACCAGCAGAGCAGCAAACTCATCGCCACCGAAACGGAACAGGGTATCAACATCGCGCACGCACCCTCGCATCAGACGTCCAACCTCCTGCAGAGCTGCACTGCCGGCCAGGTGTCCGTGCTGATCGTTGATTTCTTTGAAGCGATCAAGATCCATAAACAACAGAGAAAACTTCAGCCCATAACGCTGCGAGCGCATCATCTCCTGATTGAGAGCAATCTGCAGATAACGATGATTGTAGAGACCGGTCAGATCGTCTGAGTACATAAGCTGCTGGGCATTGCGATAACGCGAGGCATTGGCAAAACCCAGAGCAATCTGATCACACAGATAACGCAAATCTGCCAGAGAAAAATCGGTATCATGACAAACAGCATCACTGATCAGAAGGCCACCCTTTAGCACATCACCGTCGCGTAACGGCAGCATCCAGATCTGCTCCCGGGTTTTGTTGAGACTGTGCAACCTCTGCGCACACTGCGTTGACGGCTGAACCACGCCACCGGCCTGGTAAAATTCCGGCAGCAGTAGCTCAATCAACTGTTCCGCATGGTCGGCGTGAATTTTTTTTAGCCCGGTCAGGTAGGTTGCCTCGTCTTCGGCCAGGGTAAATGAAAAACCCGAATCGGATCCCAACTCGCGCATTAAGGCTTCGAGGGATTGTGGAACTAGGCATTCCAGATCGATGAGGGACGAAAGGGTTTGACCGGCTTGAAACAGGGTGATCTGACGTTTAAGGTGGGCATTTTCAGCAAGCAGTCGCCGCTGTTCCAGGCAGGTTGCAATCAAATGCTTGAGTTCTTCCGGATTGAAGGGTTTCACGAGATAATCGCGGGCACCGTTCTTAAGAGATTCGATAGCCGAATCGAGGCTGGCACAACCGGTCACCATGACCACGTCGGGCGGCGACGGCATGCCTTTAGCAAAACGCAGAACGTCGATACCGCTGCGGCCGGGCATCACTATATCGCTTAAGACCAGATCAAAGGGTTCTGACTCCAGCAATCTGACCGCTTCGTCGCCATTGGTACAGACCACCACAGAATAGCCGGCATCTTCGAGTAGATCACGGTAGAGATGACGAAAGAAAAGCTCATCATCAACAACCAGTATTTTAGCTTGTTGGACCATCATAACCCCTTAGCAATATTGCCATTTAAGTACCAGCCTTTAGCTCGCAAAGTCAACGGAAAAGCCCATTCTGCCACTTTTGCAGGTGCCAACCGTCAGCACGTAACTGAGCACGCACCGTTCCATCACGATCGGTTCGATAAACCACGACATTCTGTTCATCCAGATGATCCAGAAGGGCCCGTGCCGGCAAGCGATAGATGTTCTGATAACCGACCGACACCAACCCCACCTCGGGACGCAGCAAACGTACCAGCCGCTCTGCATCCGCCTTACCACTGCCGTGATGGGGCAGCTTGAGCAATGTTATCGGTGACCGAATTCCGGCACCGATCAAGTGTTGCACTCCTCGCGCTTCCAGATCACCTGCCAGCAATAAACCCTGTTCATCGGCGGTTTGATCACCGTAGCGCAGAGCGAGGACAAGAGAAGCGTCATTCGCATTAGCGGCAGCAGCACTGCCATTGTATAGCGACAAATCGCCGGACCGCCAGTCGCCAAAAAGACTCCACCCCTGCTCTACCACCCGCACCGGAATATTACGACCGCGAGTCACAGCGACAATGGCCGGATGATAGTTGGCAAGAGGTTCGCCAAGCACCAATTCAGCGACGGGGTAGTGGCTGAGGACATACACCAACCCTTTCCAGTGATCGGCATGGTTGTGAGTCAAAACAATCCGGTCAAAATGCCTGACACCCAGTTCTCCAAAGGCCGGTGCCAGCAAGCGTTGGCCAACATCAAAGCGATCACCATAGAGCCCGCCACCGTCAATCAGGATATTCTGCCCGTTGTTGTTCTGTAACAATAATGACTCCCCCTGCCCGACGCTGAACATGGTCAAGGTTACCGGCGCGCGCGACACGACAGGCAACTGCCACAGGAGCAACACCAGCAGAGCACAACCGGCTGTCATTTTAAACCATGACCGGCGCGCTAGCCGCGGCCACAGCAGCACCGGCAATACCAGCAAGGCAAGCGCAAGATACTGGCTACGCGACCAGTACAGGTACATGCCGGCCAGCACTGGAATATCAGTCAGCCATAAGGAGAAAAGATAGAGCTGCTCAAGAAAAAACCCGCAGCAACGAAACATCAGAGCAGCCGCTGGTGGCCACCAGGGGAACAAAAGCAGACCGATAAACCCGATCGGCAGGGCAACCAGGGTAACAAACGGCACGCAAATCAGGTTTGCCGGCAGGGCGGCCGGAGCGAGCAGATGAAAATTAAACAGTACGAGAGGCAAGGTAGCGAGTGTCGCCGCGCAACTGACCAGAAAAATCTGCAGCAGATAGCGCAATACCCGGTAGGGCAATGCCGAGATGTGCCGATGCTGCCACAGTGGTCGCCACAGCAGAATGCCGGCCGCACCACTGAACGACAGTTGCCAGCCGGCCGACCACAACAGCAGCGGATTACAGAGTAAAAAGATCAAGGCAACAGCGGCCAGCAGGTGCAGTGGATTAACCGGATAACGCAACAGCAATAGCATTGCCCCAGTGCCGGCCAGGACAAAGGCGCGCCGGGTTGACACGGCATCCCCGGTTAACAGTAGATATAAAAACAACAATGGCAATAGCACCAGCGGCAGCACCCGTTGTGGCGGCTGCCACAGGAGCAATCGTGTTGAGCGCCGATAGATCAACAGCAGTAACCGATAGCCAAACATCCCCAACAAACCAAGATGCAATCCGGAAATGGCAAACAGATGACTGATACCGGCACTGGCCAGGATATTGCGCGTCTCCTGTGATAATTGCCGCCCCTCACCCAACACCAGCGCGCGCACCAGTACCGCTCTTTTTTCCGGCACATGGGTCACAATAAAGGCGGCAATCTGGTTTCGCCACTGAACTATCTGCCGTTGCAGACCGCCCTTACCTGTAGCAAGCAACTCGATCTGATCCATGTCCTTCACCCAGCTGGTCATTTCAATTTTCTGGCTGGCGACATAACGCGGCCAGTGAAATTCACCCGGGGTACCGAACAAGCGTGGCTGTCGTAGCCTGCCGTTGAAGCTGATGCGATCTTGCGGCAGCAGGTCATTAGCTCCCGCTTCGACACTTAAACGCAACCACAGGGGGCGCGCCAGATTCAGCATCACCCCCTTATCCCATACCTCATCAACGAGCATATCAACCCGGCTACGACCCTCTGCCAATTGCCGTACATCGGTTATCACACCAACGGCCGTGGTTCGGCGGGACAACTGATCAATCCGCGTGACATCATCAGCAAACTGTAACAAGGTGGGGTAACGAAGATTAAAAGACAGGGACAGAGCAAGGCAGAAAAAAAGCAGGGAGAATCGCGAGTAGCGGGGAAAACAGCGGCAACAAAGAGTCAGACAGAGACAGAGCAGGATAGCGATCCAGCCAGTTGTCGCCCCAACCGAAACAAAGCTGGCGGCGGCCAGACCAGCAATGGCCGCCGCCAACAAGCAAAATAATAACGGCAAGTCC
>NZ_JCBCBS010000079.1:0-26952 GCF_059864205.1 Pelovirga sp. | reverse complement strand
ACGGCCGGGAATTCCCGGCCGTTTCTTTGTTGGGCAACACGATGACAACCTGCTTATAATATCAATTCCTCTACCTCAACCCCCGACGATGCTTTGGTGACATAAATAAACAGGATAATTTGTCGCCCGGACGCTTCGGGTAAATGATAAAAAAGGCTGCTGAAAAACTGCACCTTGCCGTCACGGTCTAATTCGCTCAATTCCTCTTTAACGCGCCGGCGCACCCGCGCCTGTTCATCCGGTGTAAGGTCCTGATTGAAAAAATCAGGGGCGGAACCGCTGACCACCCGTTCACTATGAGCGTAATCGCGAGCCAGACATTCTCTCAGACCCATCAGCACATCCCCACAAAAACGCTGCGCCAGATAACGATTCAACTCGTAAGCTACTTGCCGTAAAGCCCGGCTACTGGCATGCAACTGTTGTTCGCTCCAGAAACGATTCAGATCGTCCAGGCAGCCTGACAATGAACCCGCCCTGGCCAACAGTGCAGCGATCAGCCGGGGGAACTTATGGCTGTTGACCAGCAGATCGTTCAAGCGGGCGATGCCACGCACCCGCTCAAGGTCCGCAAAGCTCCATTCCATCGTGGCAAGCACGG
Organism: Pelovirga sp.; assembly: GCF_059864205.1. Classification (NCBI taxonomy): domain Bacteria; kingdom Pseudomonadati; phylum Thermodesulfobacteriota; class Desulfuromonadia; order Geobacterales; family Geobacteraceae; genus Pelovirga; species Pelovirga sp. Next base: position 26,351 of record NZ_JCBCBS010000079.1, on the reverse strand, counting down.
TGTAAGGGGGCGCCGGGTCATAGCAGATACCCTGTGCTACTGACTCGCGGCGCAGTGGCGCCCCTGGTAGCAGTTTCACCAGTTCTATCTGCAGGTGATCAGCACCCAAGGCGTAGGTCCAGTCGAGGGCGGCAAAGAATTCCAGCAGACCACCGCCCGGCAGACCGGCTATCAGATCGAGATGGAGATGAATGCGGGTACGTTCGCGCAGGGCGCGAACATTAGCGGCCAGCAGATCCACCGACATGGTACGGGACACGCGCTGCAAGGTTTCCGGCAGGACCGCCTGAACCCCGATTTCAAACTGAAACATCCCGGCTGGAACTTTTTCCAAAAGTTGGAGTGTTGCTTCGTCAAGAAGGTGGGCTCCCATCTCAAAATGAAATGAACTTGAACGGTTGTGTTCAAGGATGAAGCGGAAGATCTCACGAGCGCGTTCGGCGTTGTAGTTGAATGTGCGGTCGACAAACTTGATCAACTTGATCTGCTGGTTCATCAACAGCCCAAGGTCAGCCTTGATGCGCTCCATGGAGAAAGAGCGGACCTGGGTGCTGCGGGCACTCAGGCAAAAACTGCAACGGTACGGGCAACCACGGCTACTCTCGTAATACACCAAGCCACGGGTCAGAGCGACCAGCCCGGCAGCAAAGGGTGACGGTAACTGGTCGAGGGGATCAAGCAGACTCTCCTGCTCTGTAGCATGTTCACCCGGCAGTTGCACTCCGGGAAGCGGGGTTGGCTGCTCGCCAGCGCACCAGGCACTCAGCAGGTGCCGTAAGGGAACCTCCCCTTCGCCGCAAATAATCGCATCTACCGGGTACTGCTGAAAAAAATCAGCCGATTCAAAAGAGATGTCCGGACCACCAAGCACTATCCGACAGTCAGGGTTAATCTGTTTCAAACAGCTGACCAGCTCTAATGTCGTCACCCGGTTCCACAGATAGACGGAAAAACCGACCACGCTGGCCTCAGCCGCAACAATCTGGGCGAGGAGGTTTTCTTTGGGTTGATTGAGGGTTAGTTCAAGAATCTGAATCGTTGAACAAAGCGATTGGCAGTAAGCCTTGAGATAGGGCAAGGCCAGACTGGCATGGATGAAACGGCTATGCAGGGTGGTTAACAGGATCTTCATGGCGACAGATTACCCGATTGCCCACCCCCAGCCAAGGATTAAGAGAAAGGTATCTATTCAGCACCGGGCTGGGAATCCTATTTCAAGGGACGCGATTGTTCCCCGATGGGTCATCCATGACCGCTTTTTGTCGCCGTCCATGGCGACAAAAACCCTTGCCATAGGATCCCCAACCCTGCGCAAGGATAATGCTGGATAATTACAGATAAATGAATATATCTCAGGGGCAGATCAGTCCATCCCTGATCTTGACGGTCCGTTCGGCGCGGGCAGCGAGCTCCGGGTTGTGGGTAATCATAATGGTTGTCAACCCCTCATCACTCAAGCGCCGTAAGATAGCAAATATTTTTTCGCTGTTTTCCGTGTCCAGGTTGCCGGTAGGCTCATCCGCCAAGAGTATCGCCGGATCATTGACCAGACCGCGGGCGATGGCGGTGCGCTGCATCTCGCCACCGCTCAGCTGGGCAGGAGCATGATTGAGGCGATGTTCCAGACCGACCATTTCAGCCAGTTGTTCAATCTTTTTGCGCTGCGCCGGTTTTTTACTGAAGAGTAACGGCAGGGCAATATTGTCAAAAACGCTTAAGCCGGGAATCAGATAAAACTGCTGGAAGACAAAACCGATCTTCTCGCGGCGGATCTTGACCAGTTGTGATTCGGGCATACTGGCGGTATTGACACCATCAAAAACAACATCACCGTTGGTCGGCTGGTCAAGGCAGCCGAGGATGTGCAGCAAGGTGGTTTTGCCGGCACCGGAAGGGCCGACGATGGCCATCAGTTCGCCGGCGTCGATGGTCAGATTGACGCCCCGCAAGGCGCGCACATTTTCCACCCCGCGACGATAGGTTTTTTCGATATTCTTAAGTTCAATCATCCCTTGATCGCCTCTACTGGATTAATTTTTGATGCTTTGACCGCTGGATAAATGCCGGCACAAAGACCGATAACAAAGATAAATGCCACGCTTCCCAGGGCGACGATGGGCTCGAAACGGATCAGGTCGCCGGAGGGAACAAAGGGCATGACGGAGCGGACAAAGGTTTCAATCAATCGAGCACCAAGGGTGGACAAAACAATGCCGACGACACCACCGACCAGGGCAAGAATGGTTGTTTCACTCAGGATAATGCGGAAGATGTCCCAGCGTGAGGCCCCGACGGCGCGCATCATGCCGATCTCCTGAGTGCGCTCAAACACCGCCATGAGAATCGAGTTCATCACCCCGACGGCACTGATCAGGATGGCGATCAGCACGATGGCCAGACTTAAGGCCCGCGCTGCAGCGGCGAGATTGGAGACGGAATTCATGACTTCACCCATGGTGACAATCTGGATACCGGGTACTGATGAGGTCAAGGACTCGGTAATGGCGCCAATGCGGGTCGGATCATCGACCTTGACGCCGATGGCGGTGGCCGATTGGGGATAGCCGAGGAGGTTTTGGGCGCTTTGTATCGGCAGGTAGACAAAGGCATCATCCTGACTGCCGGAATAGCCGACAATGCCGGAAACGACCAGATCAACACCTTCTGCCGGCGAGGAGAAGTGATCGCCGGGCTTGAGGTTGTCATGTTGGGCAACTTCGTAACCAAGCAGCACCTCATGCTCGTGGCGCGGGATCGTGCCGGTGATTTCCCACCCGGGCTTAATCGCTTCGAGCACGTTCATCTCAATGCCGTAGATCAGGTCGATCTTGCCCCGTTGCTGGTCGGGCAGTTGCGCCACCAGAATCGGGGTTGCCAGATCAATACCGGCGGTCTGCTCGACATGCTCCATCACTCCGGTATCGAGAAATTTGGGGATAACCGCGCCGTGCAATACCAGCGCGGCGACCTCGTGGGCACAGCCGGACGGTACGATCATGAAATGCAGACCGGTGCGCTCCAGCTCAACCGCCAGGCCTTCGGTGAACCCTTTATTGAAGGATAACACGGCGAACAGTACACCAACCGATGCGGCAATGCCGAGCATGGTCAGTAAGCTGCGGGTACGGTGGCGCAGGATATTTTTGGCCGCAAGTTTCACATAGCTGGTCATTTCACTTCAACCCCGGTGGCAATCAGCAAGAAAGCCTGCTGGGATCTGGCGACGGTACCAGTGGCGATGGCCGTTCTGTTCGGTAATGAAGGCAACTCAAAGCCGTTGCGCGCCAGGTCGATATAGACCTGGCCGGTGTCATCCTGCAGGTAAAACCAGCAGCCATTGGAGGCGCACTGACTAACGATGCGCCCTTCCAGGGTCACCGTTTGCCCCATCAGTTCCGGGCGTAAAAACATGTCCTTAACCTGTACCCTGGGAGCAGCAGGATCAACCCCGGCGCCGTATTTGTTATCGCCGCCACTACAGGCCGCCAGGAACAGGGAAAATACCAAAACAGACCCGAACAAGATTTTTTTCATGAGCAAAACTCCTGATGATCAAGCTAAACCGCACAGGGTTCAGGGTATCCACAGACAACGGGCAATCTTTTTGTCTGGTAAAATGATAAAGAAAACAATCAGATTTCTTCTATCAAATACAAGCATTATTGTAAAGGAAAAGCGCTCAATGGACACCTTATTTGGGGGAATATACAGTTACCAAGTGTGCCTTTGTTCAGTGGCACTGGAGGTTCTCGTCGACGCCCTTCTGTGCTATATTCGGCGCCTGCGTGAAAAGGAATGAATCGATGAGCAGAAATAAAACCTTTTTGACCCTGGTAGCTGATGAACGGGGCGAGGTATTTGAGCATCCGGATCTCCTCATGGCGGGAATGAACGGCCTGACTTTGTGCCAACCGGACCCGGACGAGATGATTCCATTGCCGGAGGGCAGTCGCCTGTTTACCATTCCCAAGACGCCACCCATCGGTTTTGATCGTCGTAATGGTCAGCAAAAAACTGTGACCCGGATGCCAAAATCATGGGGCGGAGGTTCTCTCCAGGCGGTTTCTGCTTTTGTCACGCCGGCTTTTACCCGCACCCTGTTGCCGGCCGCCGATTATATGAATAAACCGGTTGAACTCACCCTCTGGTCCTATACCGCTGTCGGCTGGTGTGTTGAAGAAGAGTGTTTCTATGTAGCGGCCGTTCGGGTCGATCGCAACCGCCAGTGGGAGCCCCAGCACTTTGACGATCGCCAACTGGAGCCACTGGTGCGTCAGCGCCTTGAGCGTGAAGCTGACAATCGGCTGCTGGTACAACTGTCGCGCTGCGCCCTTGATTATCACTGCTTTGCCGCCAAGAATCTATTTTTTGGCCGCTGGGAAGCTCCCTTGCCCTGTTCGCCTGTCTGCAATGCCCAATGTCTCGGCTGTATTTCCCTGCAGGACGAGCCCAAAGCCTGCCAGGCCAGTCAGGATCGCATCGATTTCGTCCCGACCGTTGAAGAAATCTGTGCCGTAGCTGTCCCTCATTTACAAACAGCCGAGAACGCCATTGTCTCCTTTGGCCAGGGGTGTGAAGGCGATCCGATCATGCAGATCGATACCGTTACTGCTGCGATCAGACAGATGCGCCGACAGACAGACCGCGGCACCATCAATTTCAACACCAACGCTTCTATACCCGCTGCCATCGACCAGCTCGCTGCAGCCGGGCTCGATTCCATCCGCGTTTCCCTCAACTCGGTGCAGGAACATTTCTACAACGCCTATTACCGTCCACGCTGTTACTCCTTTGCTGATGTGCTGGAGTCGATCCGCCGCGCTAAGCAACAGGGTCTCTTTACCATGCTCAACTATCTGGTTTTTCCGGGAATCACTGACCGTGAGGATGAAATGGCAGCCTTGCTGAAACTGGTAGATGAAACAGGAATCGATCTGATTCAGATGCGCAATCTGAGCATTGACCCCCTGCTCTACTGGTCAACCCTGGGTGCCGAAGGGAAAGGGATCGGCATGAAGAAGATGCTCGATCTGCTCAAGCAAAAAATTCCGCGCCTTCAGTATGGCTACTTTAACCGTACCCGTGAACATTTTTATCCCCCCGGTTTTGAGAACGACTGGCCGCTACCGGCGCAGCTGTGAAGCTCCCCGGCCGGTAACGATTCGACATAGCCGGTGGCAGCGGACATAAAAGCAGTAAAATCTTCCTCCAGCTTTTCGCGATGTTGATGCAATTGCTCGAAGCCTTGGGCCAGGGGAATTTTGTGATTCAGTCGTTGTTCCAGACGCTGCAGCACCCGCCCAACGACTTCCTCCTGTCGATAGGATGTCAGCCAGTCCCCTGCTATCATTCGCGGTAATTGCTCCTGCAGACTTAGCGGCAGATAGTGATGACAGACGTGCAGCCCCCTATATACACCATGAGCAAATTCCGGCAATAGCTGCAAAGAGTAGTGCTCCCATTGGCAGGCTAGAAAATGATCGTAGAACACGTCTACCAGAATACTGCGACCATGGCCGAAAGAGGGACAAAGACGCCGGCGACTGGCCTGGAAAGGTGGGCTGTTAAGAGTAAAGGTGTCCAGCCGGCGGTGAAGCTTAAGGTGGGTTACCAGGTCATCCGGCAGTTCGCCAAAATGACTCCCTTTGAAAAAATCACCCATCAGTGTGCCGGCCCAGGCCAGCGGCCGCGGCGCGGAAAAATACAGATGGGCCAGATAATTCATCAGAATCACCTGTTGTTATCAGCAGAGTTTTTCAAGGGCGGAAGCCAGATCCTTACCAAAACGCTGATCGGAACGGTCAAGCTGTAACAGGTACCGGCAGAAACCCTGCATTAAATGCTGATGTTGATCCCGAACAAAACGCCGGCTGAGCATGTCGAGTTGAAAGAGAGGGTCGTCATCCGTCACCACCAGTGCGAAAAAAGTAGTAACCGCCGTATCCAGATCGTTCGTATCGACTGACAAACAGATAAGCCCGGCCATGGAGAAAGGATCACGGCCAAAGCCGATGGCGCGCCGATAAGACCGGGCGGCCTCTTCCTTCATGTCAAGGTGATAATAGGCATCGCCCATGCGGGTATGCAGGATCTGAGTGCCGTCGGAATCTTCAAGGATCTTCCGCCAGATTTCAATAGCCTCGTGATAGCGCCGATGCCAGCGGTAACAATTGCCCAAACCATAGAGGGCATAGGGGTTATCAGCGTCGATCTCAAGGGCACGGCGAAAATAAATTTCAGCCTGGTCAAAATCAGACAGTCGCAAGCACAGTTTGCCGAGGATGGTGAGGATATGCAGAGAGCTACCGCCAAGAGTCAGAATCTTTTCATAAATCTGAATAGCTTCGGCGTCTTTACCCAGACGATGCTGTAAGTCCGCCAGTCCCGCCAGGGCGAAACGATCATCCGGAGCGAACTCAATAATGTTCAGATACATTTGCTCTGCTCGCTCAAACTGCAGCAGCACCTTGGCACTGTCGGCAATCCGCGACATCACATGCTTGTCGAGTGACCGCAGGCGCAGATAGCGCTCCCACATGCTGATGGCATCGGCATGGCGATTCAGTTTCTTGTAAACATCACCGAGTCCGCGCAAGGCAAACAGGTTGTTTTCATCGATGTGCAGAAGCTTCTGATAACAGTCTTCAGCGAGCTCGAAGTTCCCCATCTCGCGACTGGCATCACCCATTCCAGAGAGCAGGTAGGGATTTTCCGGTTCACTCTCCAACCCCAGAAAAAACAGCTGACAGGCTTCGTCATATTTGCGTGAACGCAGCTTCTGACGCCCCTGTTTCGACAGCTCAATAACCGACAATTCCTCGACCGGTACGTCTTGTATGTTACCTGCTCCCACTTTTAACTCCTGATTTTTCATGCCCAGCTATTTTTTGACCCAGTAGCCGCTGATATTCCCTGCGACACCAATTTTCCAAGGCAATCATTTTATGTAACGGTTGACGAAAATCGACCGTGCCGGCAGCAAACACCCCGTGACCATAAACAACACCGATTCCATCTGCCATGACCGGTGCCAGGTTTTTGGCAATCCCGCCGGCGCCAACCTCACCGGCGACAACGGGAACGGTCCCGAGATATCTGACCTGCGGACAGTCTTTCCAGCAATCAGCAATATGGCACCCCTGTTCATCGCAGAGCAAACTCATAAGGACGGTAAATTTCGGATGGCCGTGAAGAATTACCGTCGCTCCGGTGGCTGCATAAATGGCGCGATGGGCCGGCAACTCACTGGATGCAGTAAGCCCCGCGGTGGTGGAATTATCGTCCGGCACCAGATCAATACAGCCGGCTAATGCATCAAGGCTGGCGCCGGTCTGGGAAATCATCAGCTGATTGTTCACATGGCAGGATATATTGCCGAAAAAAGAATCAACCAGGTGCAGTTCTACAGTACGCTGTCCCGCCTGTTCAATCGCCTTACGCACAGCATGTTCATCAGCAAAGGGTCCAGCGGCAATATCGTCCAACAGCTGCGGGATAGGATGAGCGAGCTGTTCGAGCAAGGGACCCAGTTCCACTATTTCAGCACACCGTGGCTCATCCTGCAACAAGTGCAGCAGATAACCAACAAAAAGCGCATGATAGAGGGTAGAAAAGTTGACATACCCCTGCTCTACGGTCACCGACCCAACGGCAATGATCCCAACCCCTTCCACCAGCACGCCTTTGCGCTGTCCCAGGAGTCCGGCAACGTCTGCCCAGTCAATCCGGCCATGGTGCCGGCGCACCAGAGGGATATCATGAAGAAAGGTACGGGTTTCTGTATCAAGCGGAGCGATGCGCTGGGATTCCGGTGCCAGACAGAGTGGATAGAGATTCTGAAACGGCAACCAGGGTTCGCCTATCACCAGAGCAATAGACTTGACTTCTGAGAGTAAGGCGCGCCCGATCCGACACAGATCGGTCGCACCAGCTTCGCGGATCAGATCATCCTGTGCCACCAGGGCGACGCGCCCCTGGCGCACGGCACCATCGCGTTCAAGCTGATGTCGATATTTTTCTACTTGTCTGATCACAGTCGATTTTCCAAAAAATGGGAAGGCACCTGCCCCCTATCATCCAGTCCACGCAGACGGTAATAGCGCGCCCGCTCGTCCAGAAAGCGCTGCCGGTCAATTGCCGGTATGGAAATTCCGTGACCACTGGATCCTGGTTCCTGAAAAAAACGTTCCGGCAGCATGTCATCCGCGCTGGTAAAACCGTTCATCTGATTGTAATAACGTTCCGACAACCAGATCCGCTCACCGCCGGCGAGCAATTGTGTCGCTGTAAAATCAACACCGGTTACCGCGGTTAGCAGCGCTGCATATTCTTCCAGCCCGGCGGCCAAAAAAACAAAACGGCAGGCCACCAGAGAATCTCCCACGACATGAGTGTTTTCGGCAACAATATTCATCCATGCCTTGCCGGCAAAATCGAAGCGGTCGCTGGCTACCGGCTTACGGAGTATTTCATGGGCTACCGGATAGGCCGGGAGGTGGCAGGCACCCCGATTACTGGTAGCATACGCCAGCGCCATGCCATAGGCTCCGCGCGGATCGTAGGCAGGAAGCTCGAGGCCTTTAACCGTCATCGCCAGATGCGGGCAGCCAAGCGCTGTCGTCAGACGCCGGGCGCCCTGGGCGAGCAGATCACCATCTTCCTGGCGCATGGCAATCTGCCCGAGACGATGCGGCAGATCTTCAGCACGGATACCTTCCCCTGATGCCTCGCTGAAGGCCGCTATAGTTGCTGCAGCAGAAAGGGTGTCCAACCCCAGATCGTTACAAAGCCGACAAGCCGCCACAATGATATCCAGGTCACTGATACCCAGCAGAGCACCGAAGTGGCTCAAGCTGCCGTGTTCGGGTAAACGCTGTTGATCCCTGGTTGCTTTCTTACAGGAAATCGGGCAGTCATGACATCCCTGGCTGACCGGCTGGTAGCGCCGACGCAAAGCGGGTGCCGCGTAGCGGGATGTTTCGGCAAAAAATGTCTCGCGAAAATTATTTGTCGGCACCATCCGCCGCTGAGCCAACAGATCGATGAGCGCCGGCGTGCCATATTCGGCAAAACCCAACTCACCAAAAATCACCGGCGCGGCGTTGAGTAGCCGCATGATATCATTGACGCTGCGCTCAACCCCTTCGGCATCGGCGACAACGACCGGCTTCTTTCCAGCAATCTGAATCCCTTTGAGCCGCTTTGCACCCATCACTGCGCCCAGCCCACCACGCCCGGCGGCGCTTCCCTCGGCAGTCATGATATTAGCGTATAAAACCTGATGTTCGCCGGCGGGGCCGATAATCGCCGCACCACCAACGGGTTTCAACGCGGCAAGGGTGTTACTGACGGGCAGCCCCCACAAATGTGTTGCCGATTCAATCTGCACCTGATCACCGGCAATCGACAGAAGTACCGGCGCTGCGCTGACTCCAGTGATTTTTAACGCATCGTATCCGGCCGCTTTAAGCTGCAAGGCCATGGCGCCGCCACAGGAACTGGCATGAATGGTGCCGGTCAAGGGTGAACGGGAGACAACGCTTAACCGCGCTGAGGCAGGAGCGATCGTCCCGCAGAGTGGGCCACCGGCAAAAATCAACGGCATGGCGGCGCTGAAAGGGTCGAGCTGATAAGTATCACGCAGCAAACGTACGCCCAGACCGCGGCCACCGATAGAGTCGTGCAGCAAATCGGCAGAAAGCGACTCTACCCAGCTTTTCTGATGGGTTAAATCGACAATGAGTAGACGACCACACCAACCTGCCAAGTTGCGAGGGGGGGTCACCTTATTCATCGGCAGTAATTTTCAATGAGAGATTCATCCGGATTCCCCAGCAATGATAACGTTAATGACCGGTAAATGTAGCAGTTCTTCTTTTACGCTGTCCATCAATTGGTTTTTTTGCACTTTTTCTGTATTCTGATGGTATCTATTCACTGCTGTCCCTCGCGCAGGGTCGGGGATCCTGTGGCAAGGGGGTTTGTCGCCATGGACGGCGACAACAAGCGGTCATGGATGACCCAACGGGAAACAATCGCGTCCCTTGCCATAGGAGCCCCGATCCGCTGCTGAACAGTTACGTCTTTCTTTTACTCAATCATGCCCCATTTGGGATCAACAACAGGATGATACATCATGATCAACAACCAGCGTCTCAGTGACGAGTTCTTTCGCCTTGCTGCGATTGACAGCCCATCATATCGCGAAGCCCTTATCGCCGCCTATCTGCAACAACGCTTTTCACAGCTTGGTGCCGATGTGACTTTTGACACCGCCGGTGCCGCTATCGGCAGCGACAGTGGCAATATGATCGCGCGTTTTCCCGGTACCCGTGAAGGTGACGCTTTCATTATCTGTGTCCACATGGACACTGTCAGCCCGGCTGAAAATGTTCAACCACTGTTAAATGACGGGGTTTTCACCAGTGCCGGCGATACGATTCTGGGTGCCGATGACAAAGCCGGCATCGCCGAACTGATCGAAGCCATCGAGGTCCTCAGCGAAAACAATATCCCCTATGGCCCCCTTGAGGTCGTCATCACCGTTTGTGAAGAACGGGGGCTTTTAGGGGCAAAAGAGTTTGATTTTTCGACGCTGCAAGGCACTAAAGGAATCGCTCTCGACACCACCGGCATTGACCGGATTATCAACCGTGCCCCCGCTGCCAACCGCATGAAGATCGACATTCATGGTCTTGAGGCGCACGCCGGCGTCTGTCCGGAACAGGGGATATCCGCCATCATGATTGCCAGCAGGGCGATTGCACGCATGACCTTAGGTCGTATTGATGAACACACCACAGCCAACATCGGCACCATCAACGGCGGTATCGCCACCAACATTATCCCCGGACTGGTCAGTCTGCACGGCGAGGTTCGCAGCCACCTGCCGGAACGCCTGCAGCAGGTCACCGAAGCAATCATCCGCTGCTGTGAGGAAGAGGTGAACAATAGCTCGGTGATGATTGACGGCGAAACCCGCCATGCAACCATGGCGATTGAAATCAAGGAAGATTTTCCCGCCATGCAGATAGCGGAAACAGCCCCCATCGTGCAACTGGTGATGAACGCCGGCAAGGCACTACAACGTCCTCAACAGGTTGCCGCCGCCGGCGGCGGATCCGATGCCAACATCTTTAATGGTCATGGTATTCCGATGGTGATTCTGGGAACCGGCATGAACAAGGTACATACGCCCCAGGAACAGGTTACGGTTGCCGACATGGAAAAGGTCACTGCGCTACTGGTAGAGGTTATCCGTAACGCCTGAATTTCTACTCATACATCAACCACAAGGAATCTTACATGGAAACTTCCAACGAACGGGTTATCAGCACGCGGTTTGACACCGTTACCCTGATTACCATCAATCGTCCCGAATCCCTTAATGCGCTGGATCAACTGACTTTGCAACAACTGGATGCAGCCGTCAGCGCCATCGAAGCCGATCCGCACGTCAAGGTCGCCATTATCACCGGCGCCGGTAACAAAGCCTTTGTCGCCGGCGCTGATATCAGCGTCATGCAGCCTCTTGACCCCATCGCCGCCCGCCGGATGGCAACCACTGCCCAGCTGCTGCTGAATAAAATTGAAAACGGCAGCACGATATTTATTGCCGCCATCAACGGCTACGCCTTAGGCGGTGGCTGCGAACTGGCCCTGGCCTGTGATATCCGGATTGCCGCGGACAGTGCCCAGCTCGGACAACCGGAGATCAATCTCGGCATCATCCCCGGCTGGGGTGGCACCCAGCGCCTGCCGCGCCTGGTGGGTAGCAGCAGGGCAAAACAATTGATGTTGACCGGAGAACGGATCAGCGCCGGTCAGGCAGCACAAATCGGTCTGGTCAACGAGGTGGTAACCGCTGCCGAGCTGATGCCCCGAGCGCAGAAATTGGCACAGACCATTGCCGAAAAACCGAAAATGGCACTGCAACTGATCAAGGAAGCAGTCACGAACGGGATGGAAATGGATAGGAATCGCGCCTTTGCTTATGAAGCGGACCTGTTCGGGCTATGTTTTGCAACGGCTGATCAAAAAGAAGGGATGCTGGCGTTTCTCGAAAAACGCCGGCCGGATTGGCGGGACTGTTGAGGAAGCTATGCCCAACGGATAGGCTGAGCGCGCCGGTTCAAGGCTTCCTTGATCTGTGTTACACAATCGTAGGGGACTCTGATACCACGTAGTCCATAGCCAATCTGAATAGCGGAGCCTGGCTCACCATGAAAATCTGATCCGCCGGTAATCACCAGACCCCGTTGCTGCGCCAGGCGGATCAGCCAATCACTGTCCTCCAGCCCGGAACCGTTATTGTAGACCTCGATCCCGTCGAGCCCCAGCTCTACCAGTTCCGTTACCAGATATTCCAGTTGCCGCCGATCGCGGGTCACATAGGGGGGATGAGCCAGAACCGCGATGCCTCCGCAGGCATGCACCAGACGAATGGCTTCATCAGCGGGAAAATAGTGTTTTTCCACGTTACAGGGAATCAGATAACGGGTGAAAGCATCTTCATTGCCGCTAACATAACCTTTCCCGCGCAACACCTGGGCAATGTGCGGTCGGCCAATACTTCCACCGGCCAGCCTGCGGACTTCTTCCACAGCGATCGGAGGACGTCCTTCGCCCACCAGCTTACGATTCACCGCAGCGATAATACGTTCGTTGCGCTGGGCACGAAACGACTGAAACTGATTCAATTCAGCAATCAGGCGGGGATCACGATAATCGAAGCCGTAACCCAGCAAGTGCATGTCGGTGTAGTTGTGCCACTGGCTTGACAACTCTACCGCAGGGATGATTTCGATCCCCAGGGGGCCGGCGGCCACGGTCGCACGTTCGATCCCATCGATATTGTCATGATCAGCCAATGCGATAGCCAACAGACCAACGCGCGCTGCCTGCTGCACGACCTCCTCAGGCTGAAAAAATCCATCGGAACAGGTGGTATGGATATGCAGATCAACATAGTTACAATTCATTTGCCTATTATTCTTGTTTGTTTGACGTAACGCTAGTGTTTTAATGAAAAAAATCGGATACAGGCGGCGATGACCGGCACCCCTTGACCATTTCAGCGTCAGCGTGTACACATGAATAAGCCTAACAAGGAGCCTTTTTTCGCATGCCACCACGTCTGAACGTCGACAATCTCAAGAGTTACTTCTTCACCCGCAATGGTCTGCTCAAGGCCGTTGACGGCGTCTCTTTTCACATCGAACAGGGCGAGACCCTGGCGCTGGTAGGTGAATCGGGCTGCGGCAAATCGATGACCGCCCTCTCCATTTTACGCCTGCTCCCCGAACCGGGGCGTATCGTTGGTGGCGAGATCCATCTCGATGGCCGCGACCTGCTGCATTTGCCGGAGATAGAAATCCGGCGAGTTCGCGGCAACGACATCTCGATGATTTTCCAGGAGCCGATGACCTCCCTGAACCCGGTTTTACAGATTGGCGATCAAATCGCTGAAGTGTTACGCCTGCATCAGGGGCTCTCGCGCCGCGAAGCTCTCGACCATGCTGCCCAGAGCCTCGCTCAGGTTGGTATTTCCGACCCGATCCGGCGCTTGCGTGATTACCCTCACCAGCTTTCCGGTGGTCAGCGTCAACGGGTCATGATCGCCATAGCCCTGGCGTGCGATCCGAAACTGCTGATAGCTGACGAGCCGACGACCGCCCTTGACGTGACCATTCAAGCCCAGATCATGGATTTACTGCTGAAACTCAAACAAGAACGCCGCATGGCAACCCTGCTGATTACTCACGATTTGGGGATTGTCGCCAGTAATGCAGAGCGGGTTGCGATCATGTATGCCGGCCAGATTGTAGAAATGGGCAGCATCAACGACGTATTTTCCAACCCGCTCCACCCCTACACCATTGGGTTGTTACAATGCGTACCACGTATTGGCGAAAAAACCAGCCTCGCCACCATCTCCGGGCAGCTTCCTGATCTGACCAAAAATCATGAAGGCTGTCTGTTTGCCGAACGTTGTACCTGCCTGTGCAACAAAAAGCAGCAGCAGCGCCCGGCCCTGAAAGAGGTTACGAACAACCACCTGGTACGCTGCTGGAGACTGTCATAATCATGGCCCTTCTTGAAGTAAAAAATATAAGAAAAAGCTTCAATGTGACTGATGCACTTGGCCGCAATCGAGGCAAACTTGTGGCGGTAGACAATGTCTCTTTTACCATCGAGGCCGGCGAGACCCTGGGTCTGGTCGGCGAATCCGGATGTGGTAAATCAACTACCGGCAAGCTGATCCTGCAATTACTCAAGCCCGATCGGGGGCAGATTTATTATGCCGGTACTGAGCTGACCGGTCTCTCTGCGGCAAAAATGCGTCCCTGGCGGCGGCGCATGCAGATGATATTTCAGGATCCCTTCTCGTCACTCAATCCACGCATGACCGTTGGCGCCATCTTAAGTGAGCCGTTGATCATCCACCGGCTTGTGCCGGCCGGCCAGATTCGCGCCAGAGTCATTGAACTGCTGGAAAAAGTCGGTTTGTCGGCGCAGCACGAACAGCGCTACCCCCATGAATTTTCCGGTGGCCAACGGCAGCGCATCGGTATCGCTCGGGCCTTAGCGGTGGAACCGGAATTGATTATCGCCGATGAACCGGTTTCTGCCCTTGATCTTTCGGTTCAGGCGCAAATTCTCAATCTGCTCAAACAACTGCGCGAAGAACAACAACTCAGTTATCTGTTCATTGCCCATGACCTGGCTGTTATTGAACATGTCAGTGACCGCATTGCTGTCATGTACCTGGGAAACATTGTTGAACTTTGCACCGCGGCGGATCTGTATAAAAACCCTCGCCATCCCTACACAGAAGCGCTGCTTAACGCCGTTCCTGTTCCTGACCCGAAACATGCTCGCCCGTTGGCACTGGCCGGGGAAATACCCTCGCCGGTCAATCCACCCAGTGGCTGTCATTTCCATCCGCGTTGCCCCTATGCGGATAACCTCTGTCGGCAACAGGCGCCTGAATTAAAACCGCTCACCGGCGGTCACCTGGTCGCCTGCCATTACCGCGATCAGGTCGGCCGTTACCTGGTTCGCGTTTAAAGCCGTGGGCTTTCCCACCCACCTCCAACTTGAAAAAATATTCGCAAATAACCCGGGGGTAAGCTAGAATGCCGGCGCATCCATCTCTAACCCTCAGCTGTTGATCGTTCATGACCAGAGTAAAAAAAACATCAGATCTGAAGCTCGGACTGCACACCCTGCAGGATATCAGCGCGCTTATTCTCCGCTCCCATGACCTGGATGAAACAATCAACAATATAGTTCACCTGGTTGCCGAACGGGCTCACTCGGAAGTTTGCTCCTTGTATCTGCTCGATGAAGATCAACGGACTCTGGTGTTACGGGCGACTCACGGTCTGACCGTCGAATCGATCGGTCAGGTCAAATTGCAGATTGGTGAGGGGTTGACGGGGAAGGTAGCAGCAGAGCAACGGGTAGTGGCCATCAGTAATCCCCGGAATCATCCTGATTTTCGTTTTTTTCACGAAACCGGAGAGGAACAATTCCATACCTTTGTCGGCATCCCTTTACAAGATCGCAGCGCTTCTATCGGCGTTCTGGTTATCCAGACCTGTGACATTCACCACTTTTCAGAAGATGAACTGGCAACCCTGACAACCATCGCATTTCAGGTGGCTTCCATTGTTGTCAATGCCAGACTGCTTGACACCCTGCATCGCTATGAAATCCCCGGTCCGCCCGCGCCTGCTGCGTCAGCATCCGAACCAGGCACCTCCCCAGCGCAGCAAACCATCGCTCTCTACGGCAAAATGGCGTACCCCGGCATCGTCACCGGTTCGGTGACGATCCTCGATCAGGACTACGGTTTTGCCGATATTTTTGATGAATGCAACATCGACATCAACGCCGAATTGACACGCCTGGACGAAGCCCTGCGCCAGACCCGTATTCAGACACTGTATCTGGAAAAGCGGGTTGCCGCCCAACTCAGCCAGGAAGATGCTGCCATTTTCCACACCCATCTGATGATCCTCGAAGACCGGGGCTTCATCGAACGCCTGCATCACCTGATCGAAGAACGCCACAGTGCCCCCTATGCCCTAAAACGGGTGATCAATGGCTATCTCGCGGCCTTTGCCCGGATGGAAGACCCCTATCTGCGCGAGCGCGCGGCCGACATGGAAGATGTCGGCAGACGGCTGCTTGCCAATCTGGTCGGCCGGGCGCCGGAAGGCCTGCAACTGCAGCAACCCAGTATTCTTATCGCCAAACGACTGCTTCCTTCAGACATGGCAATCCTTGACCATGAGAAAATCCAGGGCATCGTGCTGGAGTCCAACGAGGCCAATTCCCATTCGGTGATCATGGCCAAGAGCCTCGGCATCCCCACAGTAATCGGGGTTGCAGGTGCCACTATCCATATCAGTCCCAACGATCAGCTGATTCTCGATGCCAACGCCGGCTGTCTTTATCCTAATCCTTCCACCAGCATCCTCGACGAATATCTGCGCCTGGAGCGGGATCGTGTGCAGGAAAAAGAGCGGCTGCTGTTGCTGCGCGATGTCACTGCAACGACCCGGGACGGTCATGAGGTCTTCTTACGCGCGAACATCGGCCTGATCAGCGACGTTGATGTCGCTATCAATCACGGGGCGCTGGGGGTCGGCCTGTATCGCACCGAATTCCTCTACATGACCCACAGTGGTTTTCCCGATCGCGATCAGCAGTATCAATGGTATAAAAAAATCGTCGAAAAATTTTCCGGCATGCCGGTTACCATCCGTACCCTCGACATTGGTGGCGACAAGACCCTCCCCTATTTCCGCCAGCCCCAGGAGAACAACCCCTTTATGGGATGGCGGTCAGTACGCATCAGCCTTGATTATCCCGATATTTTCAAAGTGCAGCTCGAAGCTATCCTCATGGCTGCCACTGCCGGTCCGGTGCGCGTGCTGTTTCCGATGATTTCTAACCTGAATGAAATCCGCACCTGTAAAGAACTGGTACGTCAAGCAGCGCAGCAACTGGAGCAAGAGGGCATCAACTATCATCCTCATCTCCAAATCGGTGCGATGATCGAGATTCCCGCGGCGATTCAGCTGGCCCCCCATCTGGCACAGGAAGTAGATTTTTTTGCCCTCGGCACGAATGATCTGATTCAATACCTGCTAGCGGCCGATCGTTCCAATCCGCGCGTGCAGAACCACTATGACCCTCTCCACCCGGCGGTGCTGCAGAGCATCGACCAGTTGGTTGCTGTCACCCGCAAGCATGGCACTGACCTCTGTCTGTGTGGCGAGATGGCAACTGACCCGGTTTGCCTGCTGGCCTTGATCGGCCTGGGTATCCGTGATTTTTCCCTGTCGGCCCCCTACATTCCACAACTTAAAAATATCATCAACCAGATCGACAGCGGCGCAGCAGAAACCATCACCCGCAAAGCGCTGGAACTTGGCGACAGCACAGAGATTCGTTCTCTACTTGAGTCTCTTCTGGATTACTGATCCCCACAGTTTGCTGCAAAAAAACAGCCGAACTCCCGCAATAAAAGGGGCCCGGCTGCATTAGCATCAACGTCGCGAAAAACTTATTCAATCACAGCGAGCAGATCCCCCTGCTCAATCTGATCTCCCTCATCAAAAACCAGCTGCTTGATGACACCAGCGCGGCGGGTCTTAACGTTGGTCTCCATTTTCATCGCTTCGGTAATCAGCAGCACGTCCCCCTCTTCAACGGTGTCCCCTTCCTTGACCATCAGCTTGAAGATTTTTCCCGGCATCGGTGCGCCGATCTCATGGCCATTATCGGGATCCGCTTTGACATTACTCCTGAAATCAGTCTCCACCGAGCGGTCAACAACGGTCGTCATCCGAGGTTCACCATTGAGCTCAAAGTAGATATGACGGGTTCCATCCTCCCGCACCCGACCGATGGCACTGAGCTTGATGATCAGGGTCTTGCCAGGCTCAATCTCGATGGTGACTTCATCACCGATATCAAGACCGTAGAAAAACACCGGGGTCGGCAGGACCGAAACATCACTGTGTTCCTGGCGGAAACGATCATATTCTTCATAAACGCCGGGATACAGCACGGCCGAGAGCACATCGCGGTCAGAAACCTTATGGCCGAGCTTTTTCTCGAGTTCGTCCTTTTTCAGGACAAAATCCGCCGGTTCGAGTAACTCTCCGGGACGACAGGTTAACGGCTGTTCACCGCGCAGGATAATCTGCTGTAACCGCTCTGGAAAACCGCCATAGGGCTGACCGATCATACCCTTGAAAAAATCGACAACCCCTTTGGGAAAAGCCAGATCTTCACCGCGCTCGTAAACATCTTCCGGTGACAGATTGTTCTGCACCATAAACATCGCCATATCGCCGACAATTTTGGATGACGGCGTAACCTTGATCAGGTCACCAAACATATCGTTGACGGTGCGATACATCTGTTTGCACTCTTCCCAACGATGACCCAGACCAAGCCCTTCGACCTGCGGCTTAAAGTTGGAATACTGACCACCGGGAATTTCGTGGTAATACACCTGCGCCGTACCACTCCGCAATTCCGACTCGAAAGGGGCATAGTAAGACCGGCAGGTTTCCCAGTAGTTAGCCAGCTTTTGCAATCCGTCGTTGTTGACTTGCGGATCCCAGATGGTGCCCACAAGGGCTGCCAACAGTGCATTCATATTAGGCTGCGCGGTCAAACCGGACACAGAGGACAGGGCTAGATCAACGATATCGCAGCCGGCCTGGGTCGCCATCAGCAGCATAGCCCCGCCGTTACTGGACGTATCGTGGGTATGCAGATGAATCGGCAAGCCGACTTCATTTTTCAGCGCCTTGATCAGTTTCTCGGCAGCGAAGGGCTTGATCAGTCCTGCCATATCCTTGATGGCCAGAATGTGGGCACCCATTTTTTCCAGTTCCTTGGCCATGGAAACATAATATTCCAGCGGATACTTATCGCGCTTGGGATCAAGAATATCGCCGGTATAACAGATAGCCGCCTCACAAATAGTACCGCTCTTACGCACGGCATCCATCGCCACCTGCATCCCTTTGGTCCAGTTCAGGGAATCAAAGACACGGAAGACATCGATGCCGCTCTCGGCCGCCTTGCCAACAAACTCCTGAACGACATTATCGGGGTAATTGGTATAACCCACCGCATTGGAACCACGCAGCAGCATCTGGAACAGAATATTCGGCACCTTGGCGCGTAATCGGTCGAGCCGCTCCCACGGATCCTCACGCAAAAAACGCATGGAAACATCGTAGGTAGCGCCACCCCACATCTCAAGGGAGAACAACCCGCCCCCTAAGTGCGCAGTGGCTTCAGCGATTCGATCGAGATCAAAGGTGCGGAAACGGGTCGCTACCAGGGACTGATGGGCATCACGCATGGTGGTATCAGTAATCAGCAATTGTTTGTGATTGCGGGCCCACTGCGCCAGACCTTCAGGCCCCTTTTCGCGCAAAATATCCCGTGTGCCCCGTGGATGCTGCTGGCCATAGGGAATTTCGGGGATTTCCGGCTCACGCAAAGAGCTATACTTCAGAGCCTTGTGGGGCGGAATACCGGGATAACCGTTGACCGTCACATCACCGATATAATTGAGAATCTTGTTGGCGCGATCCTGCTTGACACGCACTTCGAAAACTTCCGGATGTTTTTCAAGAAAGGAGGTATCACAGTCCCCCTTGAGAAACACCGGATGGGTGATGACTTTCTCCAAAAAACCGATATTGGTTTTAACACCGCGGATGCGGAATTCCTGCAGGGCGCGGTGCATAGTGCGCGAGGCATCAAGAAAAGTCAGGCCCCAAGTTGAAATCTTGACCAGCAGGGAATCATAATCGGGGGTAATCACAGCGCCGGCATAACCGGCAGCGGCATCCAGACGAACACCGAAACCGGCCGCAGTACGGTACGCTTTGATCGTACCGAAATCGGGCGCAAAATTATTGTCAGGATCTTCGGTGGTAATCCGTGACTGAATCGCAAAGCCACGCAGCTCAATATCCTTCTGGCTCTTGATGCCAATTTCCGGATCACTGAGTTTATACCCTTCGGCGATACGGATCTGGGCTTGTACCAGGTTACGTAGAGTGACCAGTTCAGTGACTGTGTGCTCTACCTGAATGCGCGGGTTGACTTCGATAAAGTAAAAGTTCTCCTCTTTATCCATCAAAAACTCAACTGTCCCGGCGTTGATATAGCCAACCGAGCCGGCAATTTTCAAAGCGTAAGAACAGAGCTCTTCACGTTTTTTCGGCGTCAGATAAAGGGATGGTGCAATTTCGATGACTTTTTGATGACGACGCTGGATCGAACAATCGCGCTCATAAAAATGAACCATATTGCCATGCTTATCGCCAAGAATCTGGACTTCAACATGTTTTGGATTCTTTACGTATTTTTCGAGAAAAATCGTTGCATCCCCGAAAGATGCCTGTGCTTCAGACGCTGCGCTGCGCAACCCTTCAAGCAGTTCTTTCTGATTATTAGCGACGCGCATACCGCGACCACCGCCGCCGGCACTGGCTTTAACAATAATCGGATAGCCGGATGATTTAGCGAAGATCAGAGCTTCTTCTTCAGTGCGGACCGGATCGGTGGTACCCGGGACAATGGGAACACCTGCTTCATGAGCAACCTTGCGGCCCGACACCTTATCGCCCAAACGCCGCTGGATATCAGGGGTCGGTCCGATAAAAGCAATACCGGCACGTTCGCAGGCGGCAGAAAATTCCGCATTTTCAGACAAAAAACCGTAACCGGGATGGATTGCATCAACATTTTTTTTGCGCGCCAGGTCGATGATCTCATCGATGCCCAGGTAGGCATCAATAGCCCCCTTCCCTTTGCCGATCAGATAGGCCTCGTCCGCCTTGTAACGATGCAGGGAGAGGCGATCCTGCTCAGAATAGATGGCAACGGTAGAAATGCCAAGCTCGGTGCAGGCGCGAAAAATCCGGATCGCAATTTCGCCACGGTTAGCTGCCATAATTTTTTTAAATTTCGTTATATTCATTGTCTTGGCTACTCCTTGACAGGGGACAAATATCAAATATGTAAATTTTTGAGATCGCTAAATTTTTTTATTATAAATAAACTTCTATCGAAATTTCAGTAACTTGCCAAACTTTACAGTAGCAAAGAAACAATAAAAGACGGACTTTGTCAAGCTAGAATAGTGTTTTACTCTTATCAGAAAAGGTACAAAACAAGAAACCCTGCAGCTAACCTGTAAATCTTTGTCTGAAAAAACAGCAGCATACACAAAAATAAATTATTACTTTATATGTAATGGCTATGACAAAAAACATCTGTCTGCTGTTGTTTGCGCGGCAAAAAGATTCAGCACCCCGTATGCTCAGCACCAACGTTTCAGATTATTAGCTGTACCGGCAGGTTGAGCGGGAAGATGAAGAAGTGGAGAAGAGAGAAATTTGCACAAATGATCATCGGTAAATTTCCAGTTTAGTTTGCGCAAGAAGCTTGAGGATGACACCTCTTTATGCTAAGGTGACGTCAATAAAATGACGCCTATCCGAGGTGAGACATGACCCATCACCCCCAGATTCTGTTGATCGATGACGAAGTCGAAAGCAACCGTTCCCTTTCGACCCTGCTGACGCGCGACGGCTACCGTGTCAAGAGCACCCAGACAGCTGAAGAGGCCTTTGCGCTGCTCAAAAAAACAACCTTTGACCTGATCATCAGCGATCTGTTGTTGCCTGGCGTCAGCGGCATCGACATTCTAAAACAGGTCAAGGTTGATTTTCCACAAACCTCCGTCATTCTGATTACCGGTAACGCCTCGGCCGAAACCGCCGTCGAAGCCATGAAGGCCGGAGCCCTTGACTATATCAGCAAGCCCTTCAACTTCGAGCGACTGCGTATCCAGGTCGCCAAAGCGCTGGAAAAAAACCGCCTGGTTTCGGAAAACCGGTATCTCCGCCAACAACTCCACGGCCGTTACCGTTTTCACAACATCATCGGCAGCAGCCAGGCGATGCAACACGTCTTCATCCGCATGGAGAAAGTGGCAGCTACCGATTCCACCATCCTTGTTCTCGGTGCTTCAGGAACCGGCAAAGAGCTGGTAGCCAAGGCCATCCACTACAACAGTCCCCGTGCTGAGTACCCTTTTGTCGCTATCAACTGTGGAGCCATACCGGCCGATCTGCTGGAATCAGAACTTTTCGGGCACATCAAGGGGTCTTTTACCAGTGCCGTTGCTGACAAACCGGGCAAGTTTGAATTGGCCAACGGCGGCACCCTGTTTCTCGATGAAATCGGCAATATGCCGTTGCAGTTGCAGATGAAATTGTTACGGGTATTACAGGAGCATGAGTGTGAGCGCGTCGGATCAAGCAGAAAGATCCATCTTAACATCCGCCTGATTTCCGCCACCAACATTGATTTGGATGAACAGGTCAAATCCGGCCAATTTCGTGAAGATCTGTACTATCGCCTCAATGTAATCCCCATTCAACTACCACCGTTACGTGAGCGGCGTGGGGATATCGCCCTGCTGTCGCGACACTTTCTGGAAAAGACCTGTCGCGAGATGAAGCGCAAACCGATCAGTATAAGTACTGCAGCACTGCAGGCGATGGAAAACTACCCCTGGCCGGGGAATGTCAGAGAGCTGGAAAATGTGATCGAACGAACGGTGGCCCTGACCGACAACAGCAGCATTGCCTGTGAAGACCTGCCGCCGGACATCGCCTCCCAGTGTCCCATGGCCAGGATTTCAGCCCCCGAGGTCAGCCCGCAAGGGATCGATCTCAATCAGATGATGGCTGACATAGAGCGCCAACTGATCCAGCAGGCGCTGGAACTGGGGCAAGGGGTCAAGGCGCGTGCAGCGGTGTTGCTGAACATCAACCGCACGACCCTGGTAGAAAAAATCAAACGTTTGAGCATTGAAAACCCGTAAAGACTGTTTTTGCACCCGATCTAATTTTATCTGGTTATCTATTTGGTTCCAGAAAATCAGAAAACAGGATGTGGATTCTGCGACTTCGCGCAGAATGACGGCAGGTTCTTTTCCAGAAATTTACGTCTGTGTCATCTTGCGCAAAGTCGCAGGATCCAGTGTATCAGAGGGTCGCATCGGTCCCGATCCTCTAAACGTTATAACTGCAACGAAGTGGATAAGCAAATTACTTGATTGACTGTTTTTCAAAACGCTTACGCTCATTAGCATCCAGATAGCGCTTACGCAAGCGGATCGATTTGGGGGTAATTTCCACCAACTCATCGTCATCGATATACTCGAGTGCCTGTTCAAGGGACAAATTTCTTGGTGGTATGATACGCACCGCCTCATCACTCCCCGATGCCCGCACGTTGGTCAGCTTTTTCCCTCTGCAGGCATTTACTACCAGATCATTCTCACGCGAATGCTGGCCGATGATCATCCCTTCGTAGACCTGCACTCCGGGGCCAACAAACAGAATTCCGCGATCCTGCAGGTTGAACAGCGAATAAGCGACAGTCTCACCGGCTTCCATGGCAATCAACACGCCATTTTTACGCCCCTCAATCGGTCCCTTGTAGGGGGCGTAGCTGTGAAAACTGTGGTTCATGACGCCGGTGCCGCGGGTATCCGTCATAAACTCGGTACGGAAGCCGATCAGCCCACGGGCGGGGATAAGAAATTCAACCCGGTTAGTTCCTTCCATGGTCTGCATGGAGGTCATTTCAGCCTTGCGGCGACCGAGTTTTTCGATCACTGTTCCCTGGTATTCCTCAGGCACATCAATGGCCAGATACTCAATCGGCTCACACTTTTCCCCATCAACCTCGCGGTAAATAACCTCCGGCTTGGAGACGGAGAGTTCAAATCCTTCACGGCGCATATTTTCGATGAGAATCGACAGATGCAATTCCCCCCGTCCGGACACCTTAAAGGTATCGGTGCTGGCGGTATCTTCGACGCGCAACGACACATTGGTGCGCAACTCTTTCATCAAGCGTTCACGAATATTGCGTGAAGTCACCCATTTGCCCTCACGCCCGGCAAAAGGGGAATTGTTGACGATAAAATTCATCGACAGGGTTGGTTCATCAATGGCGACATAAGGCAGGGCTTGTGGATTCTCAACATCGGTCAGGGTTTCACTGATTCCCAGATCTTCCAAGCCGGCAATGGTAATAATATCACCGGCACTGGCCTCGCTGATTTCCATCTGTTGCAGCCCCTGGTAACCAAGCAATTTGGTAATACGCCCGTTAGTCACCTTGCCATCACGATCAATCCGCGCCACCTGATCACCCGCGTAAATGGTGCCATTGGCGATTTTTCCGGTCGCGGTGCGACCGATAAATTTATTATAATCAATACTGCTGATCAGCATCTGAAAGGGGGCAGCCGGGTCACCGGCCGGGGGATCGACGCGATTACGGATCATGTCAAACAGGGGGTCCAGGTTGTCGGATTCATCCTCCAGCGCGGCCTTGGCGATGCCAAACTTGGCACTGGCGTAAACAATCGGAAAATCAAGCTGCTGCTCATTGGCCGTCAGCTCACAGAACAGGTCGAAGACCATATCGACAACCGCTTCGGGTCGTGCGCCGGGGCGATCGATCTTGTTGATAACGACGATCGGCTTGATCCCCAGATCGAGGGATTTTTTCAGGACGAAGCGAGTTTGTGGCATTGGACCGTCAAAAGCATCGACCAGCAACAAAACCGAATCGACCATTTTCAAAATTCGCTCAACTTCGCCACCAAAATCAGCGTGTCCCGGGGTATCAACGATATTGATCTTCAGATCTCCGCGTTGCACTGCCAGATTTTTCGATAAAATGGTGATGCCACGTTCTTTTTCCAGATCATTACTATCCATGACCCGCTCGGTGATGACCTGATGTTCGCGAAACACCCCCGACTGGACCAGCATGGCATCCACCAGTGTGGTTTTGCCGTGGTCAACGTGAGCGATGATGGCGATATTTCTGATGTTTTCAATCATTTATAAATCCTTTACAAAACAGCTATTTTGGTTAGAGAAAAAGAGAGCGAACATATCAGAAAGACAGATTAAAGCCAACACAAATACGATTAAATTCAACCTTGCTTGACATCATCATTCGATACCCCTATCTTTTTTGGCGGCATATTCAATAATCCTTTTAGTCCGGAACCTAAAATCACGTGAGCAAACCAAATATCATTCTCACCGGTTTCATGGGAACAGGCAAAAGCACCATCGGGGCTGCTTTGGCTGCCCGTATAGGCGCAACCTTCATCGATACTGATCAATTAATTGAGCAGCGCAACAACTGCCGGATTGCGGAGATCTTTGCCCGGCAAGGAGAAGCTGCCTTCCGGCAGATGGAAGCTGCGGTGGCTCAAGAACTGGCTGATCGCTGTGACCTGGTCGTTGCGACCGGGGGAGGGTTCTTTACCAATCAGGAAAACATCAGGATACTGCGACAAAATGGACGCATTTTTTGTCTGAGCGCAACGCCGCAAGAGATTCTCAACCGCGTCAAAAAGCAGAAACAGCTTCGTCCCCTCCTGCAACATCCCAACCCACTGGAGCGGATCAAGCAACTACTGTGTGAGCGCGAAGCGGTCTACCACCAGTTTCTGCAAATCCCCACCAGCGGCCAAACAGTGAAACAGGTTGTTGATACGATTATCAACCTCCTGACTCCTGACTCCTGACTCGCTTTATTCTGCCTGTCTAACATCCGCAACCGCAATTATGACAGACAACCTTGTCACTGCCTTGGGGTTCAATAGTTTCCGGAGCAAAACACACCCGATTAACACCACGACGGAGGTCTTCTGTCAGGTTGAGGTTTTTACTGGCACCAATAATATGTCCAAGGCACATATTGCCAAACCCGTGGGCTGGACAGCGAACGCGAACACTGTTGAGCAGATCACCATAACCCTTGATATCCATGCTCGTTTCATCGTCTAAGATGTCTAACTCGAAACCTAAAGGAGCCAACTCCCGGCTTAAGTCAGCAAAAAGTGCGTCAAGCTCTGCCTGGTTGACCATCTGCCGCCACTTGTCGGCCAAATAATTGCGCTGATAAAAAACCAGGCGGATTGCTGTCTTTTTTGTCTGTGTCATTTTGATGGTCCTGCCATTAATTATCACTTTTCCTGATTTGCACCAATCTTCCGCTCTCCTCTGAAAAGTCGCCACTCTCGCGAAAGCGGGAGTCCAGGAATCTGAGCCCCCCCTGGTTCCTGCCAACTCGCGATGAAGAATGGAGACTGAGGTCAGCTTTCCGCTTGCAGATTGCTCATCTGCCTGCTATAGAATTAAGTATGCTTTTCCTACCTTATCAATGAACTATCATCAACAACCTACTATGTC